>NZ_JBDNJQ010000272.1:0-5501 GCF_051172895.1 Nostoc sp. CALU 1950
ATTTATAGACTACAGCCTAGCTACATAAAGGCTTTGATCGTTTTCGGAGATGTCTAGTTAATCAATATCAGAGATAATATCGCCCCAGGACTGCGTAATCAGCTAAAAGTTGATTATGAATCAGGACTCGAAGATTATCAAGAGCGGATTGACCAGTTTCTCTCACTCCATACTTGGGAATTATCGCAGGATAAGCAAGAATCTGTAAAAGCTAATTTGTTAAGAGCATTTCCGACTCTGACCGACCTTGAAGACTATTTGCAAGTCATTATTGGTCGTCCGGTGATTATCCCAGCATTGTCCGAACAACTCAATCAGCAACAAGCCGAATGTCTTGACCAGATTACCAAGTTCATTCAGCAGTATGACCAAAATCTGGAGCAAAGGCTACGGGAATCTGCGATCGCTGGCGGTGAACAACTAGCCGCGCAGTTGTTAGAAGAATTGAGCGACTGGGAGCCAGGACGTAAGCCGGTGCAGTTTAAAAGAAAAATGGAGCGTCATCTGATGAAGGTTCAAGTGCTACTGGCAAACGCATCACCAGAGGCAGGCAGTAGCTTGGAGGCGATGATGACGCATTTGGATTCTATCGTTAACGATCCAGCGATTGAGTCGAAGAATCTTGGTTCAGATACGCGCAGTCAATTGCAGCAAAAGATGCAAGAGATTCGCACCAAGTTGTTAGATGAACAACGCAATCTACAATCACTTGCGACTGACGACGTGGGCTTATCGAAAGCTACCGTAATGTCGTTTAAGTTCAGGTAAAAAACAGTCTTGGGCGAGGGTGAATTCGCTCAAGACTGATCCCAATGGATTTAATACGTAGTTTCCAGAATAACTCAAAAAAGATATCGCACCCGTACTATCTCTTAAAACAATTTGAAAGCCTTGGAGCTAAAAATGTCACATTTCTCAACAGTTAAAACCAAATTAAGCAATCACGAGTGTTTAGTGCAAGCTCTCACGGATCTAAACCTATCACCGCAAGTACACGAAACACCACAGCCACTAAAAGGATACTACGGTGGCTCTCAAGGACAAAGTGCTGAAATCATCGTATCCGGTCGCACCATAAAAGCCCGTGCAGACATCGGATTCAAGTGGAATCAGTCAAGCGGCGTGTACGACGTAATACACGACAGTTATGAAACAGTTCCGAAATTGGGACAAGACTTTTTCAGCAATAAACTAATGCTGGCTTATGGTAAGCATTTGGTTCGTGCTAAAGCCGCCGAGTTACAAGAAAAATTTGGTGAATGTGCGATTGCTGAATCAACTAATGGAAATGTGCAAACCCTACGCCTAACTTTTGCCGGACATCAGGAAGTTCAACAGTACGTGAGGAGATAAATATGGAACGTTCAATACTGATTCATTTCGACAATGCTACAGGTGAAGTTCGAGTGGAAGCGGAGGGGTTCGAGGGGTTGAGTTGTTTATCAGCTACGCAACCATTTGAAGAGGCTTTAGGAGTTGTGGGCGATCGCACGTATAAAGACGAAGCCCAAACCCAACAACTTCGGACTACGAACAGTAATCAAACACGTTTGCGTCAGTAATCAGTCATCAGTTGCCAGTCTTAACTCGGCTGGTAACTGCTAATTATAAAGGCTTCGCCATTTCATAAGTGAAATATTTGAATAATTGACATGAAACTCTCAAATCTGCTCTCTACACTCGATTCACAAATCCCCATTGCTGCTGTTGATGTCCTGTCTCCTGATGAAGCGACGATTATTCAATGGCTAACTACAGAGGCATCCAGCAAGCTCTCAAGTCCAGTTTTCTTCTGGAATCTGGGGGTATCAACCTTAGAGCAATGTTTAATCGCAGCAGATGGGGGATTGGTGTTTAAACCAGTGCCAGAGTATAAGAAACCACCACAGGCTGATCCACTACTATTCGTATTCGACTACATTGCGAATTTTAGTAGTGATGGAGTCTTTATCTTAGGTGACATTCACTCGTTTATTGGTAAAAATTCGCCTTCGTTATCTTGGGAGGTTGTTAGCAAGGTAAAAAATCTCTACCATCGTCTCAAACCGACTGATAAACGCATTGTGCTGCTGGGTCAAAACATTCAATTACACGAGTCACTTGTACGCTTAATCCCTTATTGTGAAATTCCTCTACCGGGAGTTGAGCAAATACTACTTCATCTCAATTCTTATTTGCATGACCTACAACAGTCAGCTATTGAACAGGAATTGACTTTCACTATTTCCCTTAATAAAAGTGAAATTGAATCTCTTTCTCGTGCTGCTCTGGGATTAACACTGGAGGAGATTAGCGACTTCCTGCGGTTAACTGTCAAACACAACCTAACATCAGATGGGATTTTAATTGATAGTAATTTCATACCCCAAGCAGTTGAGTATAAAACTCGGCTGTTGTCTCAAATGGGTATTGAATTGGGCAAGCCTGCTAGCATCTCTTTTGGAGGATTGGATTTGTTGCGTGAGTGGCTCAATCGGCGGCGACGGCTATTCACACAAGAGGCGCGTGAGCTACACCTACCTCAACCTAAAGGTGTGTTGCTGGCTGGCCCACCCGGTACAGGGAAAACTTTATTAGCCAAGAATATTGCTAACATTCTCAATTTACCACTACTCCAACTAGACATTGCGTCCCTCTTGGGCAGTCTGGTCGGTGAGTCTGAGGGAAATGTTAGACGGGCTTTGAAAACTGCCGTTGCGATCGCACCCTGCATCCTGTGGATTGACGAAATAGAAAAAGCTCTTTCGGGGACTGGTGACACTAGCGGAGTCTCACAGAGGATTTTGGGCAATATCCTTACATTTATGTCCGAATCACAATGTGGTGTGTTTGTCGTGGCAACTTGCAATGACCCCTCAGCACTACCGTCTGAACTCAAGAGAAAGGGAAGATTTGACGAAAATTTCTTTGTTGATCTTCCCACAGAACCGGAGCGTGTGCAGATTCTAAGCATTCATCTACAACGCTTTGGCATTCACCTGGAATCGGAGTACCTCGAAGCGATCGCTGCCAACACCGCGAAATTTTCCGGTGCTGAATTGGAAACGCTAGCATCTGAAGCTGCTCTGCTGGCATTCGATGAGGATAGACCGCAGCAGGTAACACTTGCTGACCTCGAAGCTTGTCGTCAAACCATTACCCCGCTTGCGATTCAGGACGCTGCGGCAGTCGAGCGGATGCAGTCCTGGGCATCAACCGCACGACGGGCTAGTAGCCCTGTGGTTGCAGTGAAAACTCAGTCTTTGCGTGCTGCTAAGTTTCGGA
The DNA here is from genome assembly GCF_051172895.1 of Nostoc sp. CALU 1950. Classification (NCBI taxonomy): domain Bacteria; kingdom Bacillati; phylum Cyanobacteriota; class Cyanophyceae; order Nostocales; family Nostocaceae; genus Nostoc; species Nostoc sp. CALU 1950. The sequence goes on from NZ_JBDNJQ010000272.1 coordinate 3,265, forward strand.
ATATGAACTGATTAGAAAGCGATTGTCTCCTGATTCTATGGGGGCAATCACTCTTTCTTTTAGTAATTGAGAGCAATCAATTAACATACTTAATAAGGCGAATAAACATGACGACAGACTTAGTTACTTATTACGGGCAGACTCCAACTATTGACCAACTGGTTGATAAATATGGTGTGTATTTAGAGAAGTTGGACAGAGAAACTAAGCTTATGCTCCGAATGGCATTAGCAACTTACATTTTTACGTTAGAAAAAGACAGTTCTACTAAGCATACTGTTGCTGAGGCACTTGAGGATGCATTGTCTAATCTGGGCTTATTAGTTTCATATCCATTGTATAAAAACTTGTTTGAGGATGTCTGCTCTGTTTTAAATGGACTAACAACTCTGGAAGCGGAAACATTACTTGAAGCTTTACAGCATCAAATTCGATGGGGCAATGCCCGTCAAGCTGTGAATTGACAGGGTAAAAATATGGAAATCTATTTAGTTTTTGTTGATGCTATCCGAAACAGCAATAAATTCTGGGCGGCCATTGTCGAAGATGGGAATTTGACAGTCCAGTGGGGGCGAGTTGGTTATCAAGCGCAAACCAAAGTTCACACATTAGGTAATCATCAGAGAGCCGTTAGCAAATTTAACAATCTGGTAGCCGAGAAAAAATCCAAAGGCTACAGCGAAAGTCAGCCAGAGATTGATGCTAGCCGTAGTATTGCAGACATTAGACGAGCTATTCAATTGTTGAATATTATCCGTCCTTGTATTGCTAATAGGATTTTTCACGATGGCTATATTAACGCCCTAAATGAGTATTTGAAAATTGTCCCTACGCCTTTGGGAATGCAGATAGATTATCACGGAATTTACCGTACTGTTGCAGATGTCGATTATCAAATGGAATTACTCAATTCTCTGTTAGCCACTCCTGCACCACAAGTTGCTGCGGTGGCTGTTGGTCATGCCCCTGAAGCAACAGCAGAACCCAAGGTAGTCAGTCTCAAGACTATCAGCAAGAACTTCTGGCGACATTTGTAATTGTAAGAGCCAGGACTGCCTGAACCTCATTGCTATTCCCTGCTTTTTAGCGCCGAAGGAACTCATGCAGCAGCGTTCGTTAATTAGAAATTTTCAGCCTTTATCTGGAGATGAAGCGCAAGATTATGCCAAGCAATTAGCTTTTGGCTAAATAAAAAATAGAAGCTAAATATCCCCCAGCACATACTGCACTGGGGGATATTTCTAACTGACTTTCAGCTTAATCGCTTGTTTGTCCTCTGGGTTTTTTCGTATGACATCGCTTAACCATTAGAATATTTTTTCTGAATATGGAAATTTTATGTAAATTTAACCACCTTGGACTGACGAAAGTTTACAATATAATTACTGAAACTAATCTAGTTACAACCAACAGGCTTTGGTTTGATCCATGACTGATAATAAACAAGTTGTCTGCCAACTCACTCAACAAAAACCAAAACGTGTTTTGGTTGTAGCTCCAAGTAAACTCACTATCCATCATCGTCACAGACAATCCTTTCAAACACCGCCTAATTTAAGCAATTGCATTTTCAAAGTCATTGCTAAATTATCTATCGTCAGCGCTATGTTGTTTGGTATTAGTGCGTTGGGCTACTGGGGATTAGAAATCGTTGAAGCTAACACAATCCCGACGATAGAAGATAGATACGATTGGCAAACCCAAAAGCATATTTGTTTGGGTTGGATGTTGTTTACTTTTTCTAGCTTTCTTGGCAGTGCTTCTTTTGGCGACGAGTTTACGCTCTGAAATTCAGAAGGTAGATGTCTAAATATCACCCCGTGGTCGATTACTAAAAATTAATGCGACGATAGATTTCAGTCAGGGGAATTTCTACGTTTAAACTGTGTAGCATAATCGTGCGCCCAAGGTGAGAGTGAACTTGCCATAGCCAGCGATCGTTACTGTTCCGATCCAAGTTATGATACTGTTCAATGTAGGGTTCAGTTTGGCTCACAAGCAGATATTCACAAAAGCTAGCAATGGAGCGATATTTTCTAAACTTGTCCCCTCGATCATAAGCTTCAGTCGAGGGCGATAGAACTTCGACAATAAGCATTGGATTGAGAATTTCATCATTGCGATTGCCATTGAACTCTGGTTCACCATTAATAACCATCAAATCAGTATAAGTACCGCATTGATATAGCGGTTATCAGTCCAGTTCAGTACACTTAGGAGAGAGCAATTCTACTGTT
>NZ_JBDNJQ010000273.1:0-5477 GCF_051172895.1 Nostoc sp. CALU 1950
GAGTTAGTGTAACTAGATATGTAAAGTTTTGTATTAGGATTCAACATTTCTGGTATCAAAGGTAGTCCAAATATTTTTCTGACGGCTTCATTTGCAACATTGACTGATGAGCTTATAAAACTAGGTTGGAAGCTGTTAGCTTTTCCACTTACTTCTATAAAGTTTTCGGCATTAATATTTATACTGCCAGCATTTCCAGTTGCAAAAGCCACAGAATTAACTACTCCTCCATTTTTCAATCGCAATTGTGATGTCTTTATGGTTAAACTTCCAGCATTTCCAGCATTAAAAGCTGTAGCTGCTATGGTGCTTGGAGCAGAACGCTCTGGTTTTATCCCTGTAATTTCGATAGAATCTGCATTGACAATAACGTTGTTTCCATCTCCAGTTCCGAAGCTTGATGATGCCACTGTTCCTCCATCAGTAATTCGTAGCTGTTCTGTTGACATTTGAACAGAACCTGCTTGCCCAGAAGCGAAAGTGGCAGCACTGATGAAGCTAATAGTATCTCCACGACGAAAAGGATTAGCAAGCCTGTTTTCTAACAATTGCACAGAATCAGAGGCATTAATAGTTACGTTACCTCCAGAAGCGTTACTGTATGTACCTGCTCCCACTCTTGCTCCATCCTGAAGCGTTAATCGTTGGGTAAAAACTTTTAGATCGCCACCTTTTCCAGTATTTACTGTTTCCGTGAGTATACTACTAGAAACATTGCCATCTGGAGAAGTTCCTTCCAAAACCAAAGACCTAGAAGCATTAATATTGATATTTCCAGATGAAGTCTCGCCTAAATTTTGAATCAACATTGTTGAACCGTCTGTCAGATAGACATTATTTCCATGTACCTGAATCGTTCCAGCGCCTGTACCACTAGCATTGATTAAAGCTTGTTTTGATAACTGAATATCTTCAAACTTGCGAACTCCTTCGTAATCAAAAGTCCATCCTTGGTTATTGGATTTGAGGTCAACAAAACCAGACCCTACACTACCCAACTCAGATTGTCCCCCTGGAGTAGTTATAATGCCACCTTCCACATTTATGTTACTCCCGATTAAAGCTAGAGTCTTTCCTGGTTGTACTAAAAGGCCTGTTGAATTGTTGTTTACTATGGTAGGGAATAAACCAGCATTTGGTGTAATTTGATGTCCGCCACCTAAAACTTGAATAGTTCCAGTTGAATTATCTCTAAATGCTAGCCCTGTAGGAGCGCTAATTGTTAGCAATGCTTCTTTCTGGTTGGGTTGAGCAAAAAACTGTTTACCGTCAGCAAATTTAATACTGTTGGCTGTGGTTGCGACAAATGACCCACCAATGTTTAGTTGAGCGTTAGAACCAAAAATAATTCCATTGGGGTTGAGCAGAAATAGGTTAGCTGTTCCATTAGCACGAATTAAACCATTAATGTTAGAAACAGATTTTCCTGTGACGCGGCTAATAATGTTTGTAATATCAGCAGCATTATTAAAGAAAGCAGTATTCCCAGTAGAAACAGAAAAGTCTTGAAAGCTGTGGAACAAATTAGTTCCTGCTCTAGTCCCTTCATTGATAATATTGAGACTGCCTTGATTAGTAATGAGAGAATTGTTAGTGAGAGTAGTATCTGGAACGATTTGTGCAGCAGTTGGATTTGAAAATACTATGTAATAAAATATACTAACTTTAAATAAATAATAACTAGTTTTTCCCCATTTTATTTTAATTTTCGTTGTATGCACCTGTAGTTAAATCCTTTTTTTTACACGAAAATATTATAAAGTTTAAAAAGAACCAGCTACAACTGATTTAAATGATTTTGACCATGACGTTAATATATGCGATTAATCAGTTATCTCTCTATCTATTGCAATCAATGAACTTCACCTTTATGCAAGCAATACCCCACTGAGGAAACAAACTTGGCAATCAACTTTTTGATAAGAATCTACACGCGCTGAGTCATTATCCCAACACTTATGAAAAAACTCAAATCTTGGATTAGGATTCAAAATCCTTCCCATCTTGAGCTTTTTCACTCTGGTCAAGCCTTTGACCAAGTGCTATTGCCTCACTTGACGATTTATCTGTTATCACTCACAGTTCATCGGCTGCTTGCCATTAAAATGTCTTGATGGCGGTTGCATATACTAAACGTAGAATTACTTTTTGTTTACTCAATGAATACAGAAATCCAATCTGAGTTTGATTTTTTTCGACAGTGGTATCCGCTTTCCCCTATCGAAGATATCAATCCAAACTGCCCCACCACAGTTGTTCTTCTGGGATTACGCTTAGTCATTTGGAAGCCTAAATTATCTAAAGCTTACCAAGTATTTTTAGATCAATGCCCTCATCGCCTTGCTCCCTTAAGTGAAGGGCGTGTTGATGAAAAAACGGGTAATTTGATGTGTAGTTATCATGGTTGGCAGTTTGATTCTCAAGGAGTTTGTACATATATTCCTCAAGCAGAAAATCCAGAAATTGTGACTAGGAATCAAAAAAACTTCTGTGCAGTTACATTCCCTGTTCGTCAGCAAAATGATTTACTTTGGGTTTGGGCAGATGCTAAATCAGCAGAACAGGCTGCAAATACGCCATTACCTCTGTCACCTCAAGTAGATGCTAGCAAAGGTTTTGTTTGGGATTCTTTTGTACGCGACTTGGAATATGATTGGCAAACTCTTGTTGAGAATGTGGCAGATCCAAGTCATGTTCCTTTTGCACATCATAAAGTGCAAGGTATTCGAGAGCAAGCAGTACCTATACCTATGAATATTGAGAAATCAACAGTAAATTTGATTGAAGCAGTTATTGAAAGAAGCTCAGGACGAACAACAATTACTTTTGAACCACCTTGCCGCTTAGAATATGCAATTAGTATTGGTTCTGGAAAGCAGTTAGGAATCGTTACTTACTGTATTCCAGTGTCTCCAGGTCGGTCAAGAATAGTGGCTCAATTTCCTATTAATTTTGCTAAAACAATTTATAGTCTATTACCTCGTTGGTTAGAACATATCATAATTCGTAATCCGCTTCTTGATGGAGATATGATTCTTCTACATCAGCAAGAGCGCTTTTTTCAACAAAAAAAGTTAGTTGAAAGCTGGAAAACTGCCTACAAGCTACCTACAAGTGCAGATCGTTTAGTCATTGAGTTCAGAAATTGGTTTGAAAAGTATTGTAATGGGGATTTACCTTGGAATGAAGTCGGAATTAATTTCTTACAAAACTCAAATATTAACGACAGTCGGACTGTACTGCTTGATCGCTACAAACAACATACTCAGCACTGTAGTAGCTGCCGAGGGGCGCTAAGGGTGATCCAGCGTTTGCAAGTGGTACTGTTGGCATACTCTGCTATTACTATTTCAGGAGTTGCTATCCTCCCAGACACGTTTCGAGTCAAGCTTGGTTTAACGCTAATTATTACAGCACTATTAAGTTTGGCAGCTTACACTTGGCTCAAATTTTGGCTTGTTCCTAAATTTTACTTTGTAGACTATGTTCATGCTAAAAAATAACAGAACTAGACAACAATTACAAAATTATTAATTTTGTAATTAGCTCAACATATAGCGCCAATTCCGCAGCACCTATCTTCATTAAATGCTGCGCCAGGGCTATCTCTGCCTTGGCGGAAGTTGTGGTCATTTCCCAGCCAACTCCAGGCTTAGGGGGTTCCTTGGGCAGAAAGAAAATAACTGATGGGGCCTTTTGGTTGTCTGTTTGTTGAGCGATATTTGTCAGTAGTGCAGAGCCAGAACTCGTACCAACACAGATAATGGAGAGCGTTAACAGTGCAAGTAAAACAGGGTGTTCTTCAATCCTCATCTTCATCCTCATAATCAAAATCATCATCACCGTGTTCTTCGTACCACTTTTTCTCTTCAGCTAAAGCGATTTCTCTCTCAATCATTTTCCTCTCTAGAATTTCCCTTTCAAGCTTTTCTCTTTCTTGCTTTTTCCTTTCAAATATTTCGTTTTCTATTTTTTCTCTTCTGAGCCTTTCTTTCTCTTCTCTTTCTCTCTCAAGCTGAATTAATCGCTGTTCCACTCGCTCACAATAGAAATCCAAGGCTTTACCAGTGACACCTCCGGTAATTGCACCACCAGCTAAAAATATTATTACAGTTTTCCAGCCTTGAATGGGATTACCGCTCCACTCCAAACTACCCTCATTGAGCCACACCAGTAGGAAGTAAACGAGAATTCCAACAACTGTATTGATCAGCGCAAAGACTCTTGGTGTCATCTCGGTTTGGCGAAGTATCAGCCACTGCGCCAGACTGAGAATCACATCAAAGATTACCGCAGCGATAGCACAAAGAATAACATTACCTGGAAAAGTAAACGGATCTACTGTAAATCTAATGATTAGCGTTATAGTAATCGGGGCAGAGAGCAAAAAGCTCAGGAGTAGGCTAGCACTAATTGCAAGAAACCAGTAGCGACCGAGATAACCCAGGCGGAATTCTAACAACGACTCTTGTACTCCAAACAAAGTCATCCAAAATGCAATACCCGCCGTTAAATAATCAAGCATTAGCCGTTGTTTTACCCATGTGTTGAAGAGGGTATTTTCTAGGATACGCCCAAACAGTATTTTGTTGTTGTAATACCTCTGGCGTAGTGGTTTTTTTGATAATTGGTCTATGAGGTTTTTTAATGAGTTTTATATTTAGTAGTGCTGTAAGGCTGCAAAATATAAAGTTTATTTACGCCGTACTGTACTAGCTCCTGACATCTAACATTTGTCTTTTAACAAGAGCATGGCCAGATTGAACATCAAACCAGTGAATATCCTCAGGGGGCAATGCTAATGTAATATCCTCGCCACTCCAATTTTGGTCTGTTGGCAACAAAGCACGTACCGTAATCGCTCCGGTTTGTGAACCCTCAATCCTGACACTGACTAAATAGTGCATCCCCAAGTTTTCCACTAAAAACACTTGCCCTTGGATAGTTTGGGTATCACCTGGTTGAGCAATGCGGACATTTTCTGGACGGATTCCCAGAACAATCTGTGGTGGTGCTGTTGGTATATCTGGGAGAAGCACTTGGAAGTTACCCACGATCGCATATTGTCCCTTACAAGGTAAAGTTAGCAAATTCATTTGCGGACTACCAACAAATCCAGCGACAAATAGATTAGCTGGATGGTTATAGATGCACTCAGGTGGATCAAGTTGCTGGACATAGCCATCGTTGAGCAATGCAACTTTAGTGGAGAGCGTCATCGCTTCTGTTTGGTCGTGGGTAACGTAGACAACTGGCACTTTTTGGGCTGCAAAAATTTGCTTTATATCGGCTCGGACTCGTTCCCGCAGTAGTGCATCCAGGTTACTTAAGGGTTCATCCAGCAGGTATACATCGGCATTACGCACTAAAGCACGACCAACAGCCACCCGTTGGCGTTGACCTCCAGACATTTGTCCAGGCTTAGGGGAAACGCATCTTATTTCCTAATAAAAACTGAGAGAGATTTCAAAATGACA
>NZ_JBDNJQ010000274.1:0-5285 GCF_051172895.1 Nostoc sp. CALU 1950
ATTGGGGATTGGGGATTGGGGATTGGGGATTGGGGATTGGGGATTGGGGATTGGGCATGGAGAAGAGGCAGAGGGGCGGGGTGCGGGGGGAAGAGGGGAAAACTCTTCTCCCTTTCTCCCTTTCTCCCTGCTCCCTTGCTTCTTCCCCAGTCCTCAATTCAATCTAATCTTTGAGAATAGCTAAGTGTAAAAACGTAGTATCCTACATACTGGTATATAAAAATAATTCCAAAATCATGAGGAAAAACCCCATAGGATTACTACTTAGTGGAGTGATTGTCAGTTTTGGACTGTCATCATTGTTGGCTCAAGCACAACAACAGGTTTCTGATGCCCAAGTCGCGGCGATGGTAGAGGCGCTGCGACTAGCTGCACCGCAGACCCGCATTGCAAATGATGGACTTTACAGTGAATGGCAAGTTAAACCAGAAACCTTAAAAGGCTGGTCGAAACATTGTCTCAAAAAAGAACTAACACCGACGCAGTTTGAAAACAGCCCTGCGACAGCACGCCAAGTTATATCCTGTATCACCCGCCGAGAGTTAAATAAGCAGTTTATAGCCAGCAGCAATAATGAAACCGCCGCTGTGCGTGGCGTCGGTTGTTGGTGGATGACTGGTAACTATACAGGCTGCAACAGCGGATTTACTGCTGCATATCTTCAAAAAGTTTTGGGTTTTTACCAACAACAGCGTTCAAAACCAGCAATCACTCCATCCTCATCACCAAAATAATCGCCGTGATGTGGCAATGATTATGCGATCGCAATTAAGGAAAATCAGTCATTATAGTACAACATAGTACAATGCATTTAAAACCAACAGTTTTGATATATTACGATTGACATCCTCCCACGGCAAAAGCCGATGGGATTCCAAAAATCAAAGAAAGTCAAAGACCTAGCAGAAGTAATTATGTTGGAATTCGCTACTGCTAGAGGAAAAATCGACTTAAAGTATTTAATAAAGTCTTTAGAGGAATCAGGTTTTGTGCATAGAGCAAAACTAATCATACCTACAAAGGATTGTTTGACCTTTGCCAATCCTGTTAAAATGCATCGATGTCAAAAAAGCAACATCTCTTAAACAAAAAACCCGGTTGGTCTTTGGATGAGCGAGATCCAAAGTTCATAGAATCTCTTATGCCCCTGTTTGGCTTTTTGTATCACTACTATTTCCGAGTTCAAACTAGTGGCTGGGATAACATTCCGCCCCAACAAAAAGTTCTATTTGTCGGTTCGCACAATGGGGGACTCGCTGCACCCGACATGGCAATGATGATGTACGACTGGTTCCGCCGATTTGGTGTGGAGCAACCCATTTATGGTTTGATGCATCCCAAAGCTTGGCAGGTTAGTCCGCCACTAGCGCAACTGGCCGCCAAGGCAGGAGCAATTATTGCCCATCCGAAAATGGCTTATACCGCCTTGCACTCTGGAGCTAGTGTGCTAGTTTATCCAGGTGGAGCCGAAGATGTCTTTCGACCGTGTTATTTACGTAACAAAATCTACTTTGCAGGGCGGCAAGGATTTATCAAGTTAGCGTTACGGGAAAATGTGCCGATTGTGCCTGTGATTTCCTGGGGCGCTCACGATACGCTAATTGTGCTTGCTGACATTTACAAAGTTGTGCAGCAACTCCATGAGTGGGGAATGCCTTGGCTGTTGGGGATTGATCCGGAAGTTTTTCCGATCTATCTTGGACTACCTTGGGGATTAGCAATTGGCCCGTTGCCCAACATTCCATTACCTGTGCCCATGTACACACGGGTTTGTCCGCCAATTGTATTTGAACGCTACGGTCGAGAAGCAGCTAGCGATCGCCACTATGTCAATGAATGTTATGAATTAGTTGTTAGTCAGATGCAGCAAGAGTTAGATCACTTAGTGAAGCTAACTGCTAAAGCCAATTCTCTATGATCATACATATAATTTAGTCTGCCTACTGCAAAACAAAAGCCCTTCACGCAGCGTCCCACTCTCAAGGCCATTTTCAGGTAAATAGACCATACCAGACGGGTACAGCATTGCTGTGCCCGTCTGAGCGATGTCTACGGTGGGTAAACTACGCCACAGTGAATGTGAATCAAGATGGTAGGTTCTCGGATATATTGGGCAACCTAAAAGTAAGCGATCGCCACTTTTGCCTTACTCGGTGAATACAGTATTGCGTAGACACAGAGTGCCTTGTCGCAGACATTGCACTCATTCAATTAAAATCAGGAGCTAGTGAAGCATAAATGAGTCTACTGTTAAAATGTCTTTTAGCGGTCAATCACAACCCCCTCAACCGTTATAAAAAACTACTAAGTAGCCTTGCTCTCTCACTGTGCACCCTGAGTTTTGGCATACAAGCTGCTCAGGCTGAAGGTAGTCGCACCCTATATCCCAGTGGCGCCCCAGCCAGCAGTAGCAGAGCTAATCTAGAGTGGCGTACTGATACTTATGGCGGTCTTGTGCTGCGACGAACTTTGCTGAAAGTCTATGCCAATAAAGATGAGTATATTCTTTTGGGTTCCAGTGCAGTTGGGGTAAATAACGGTAATATCCGCGTTTACAACCCCGGTCGTGTTAGTGGCAGTATTGGCAGTGAAACTGTTCCTGGCACAGCAGATTTTGTGTGTACTTCTCAAGCTGGGCGGGGCTTCATCTCAACTCGCCAACAGGAGTTAAATGGCCCCCGTGCTATTTCTGGCGGAGGTAATCCCAACGGCTATATTCCCTGCTACTACCAAGCTCCATCCACTGGAGTTTATGACATAGTTTTCTACGGGCCTGATGGGGGTAACTCTTCCGCTAATGGCGCTCCTACTGGTGAAATTAATTTGAGTAGTGGGAACAACTTTGGTACTCAACAAGGAACTAGTGTTGCAGCTTGGGATGTAACGGTACGAAGTAGCGATCAAACTTCAATAACTGACTTTAACGGGCGGTTATTTAGCTATTATCTAGCTTTATTTACGGGTAATAACGGTCGATATCTCAACTTCCCGGTCTATCCAGTAACCACAGATGGATTCCGATATAAAGTAGAACTCAGAGGCACAGATCCGAATGGATTCGTTCTCTATGGTAATCAAACTGGCTTTTTTGACAGTGACGGGATATCACCCCTGTATCACGATATACTAGGGGCAGATAGTCAGCTGGCAAATCCCCAAGGTGGTGTTAGCTTGGCTCGTCCCCAATACGCTACTTTTTTCAACTCCATCGACACCAACGTGCTTCCATACGTTGACCGTTACAAACGAGATGGCACTTTAGAAGGAACTGGTACTCCCCTTAGCCCAATTATTCCTCTTATTAGTAATTTACAATTCAACGGTACGGTTTTAGGAAATAACAGTTCTTTTGGCACAGGCGGTACTTTATCTTTTGATAGCAACGTCACAGGCACTTACGAACTCATTATCAGCCGAGACGGCAGCAATTTTGATCCCAGCAACTCCCAAAACCGTCTTCTGCGAGGGATTATGGCTACAACGGGACAGCAAGCGATTAGTTGGGATGGTAAAGATAACAGTGGCAATTTTTTCCCGGTTGGCAGTGATTACAAAGTTCGTGTCAGAACTTATGGAGGTGAATATCACTTTCCCTTGCTGGATGCGGAAAATAATTTTACTGGTGGCCCTACCATTACAATGCTGAATGCTACTAACCCCATAGGCAACAGTAGAGGATTTTACGACGATCGCGGTTATAAAACTATCGGTGGCACTCAAATTGGTACTACTGGTCAAGTACTCTGTGGAATTAATCCACCAAACCCAGCCTTCAGTGACCCAATTAATGGTTTTGACACCGCTAGCAATGACCGGAAATTTGGTCAGAATGGTAACGCTGGTAATGCTGGGACATCATGCAACGGCTCTTTTGGAGATACCAAAGGGCTGGATTTATGGACTTATTATCCTGGTCAAACTGCACCAACTCCATTGAACATCATTGATATAGTTTCACCCAGCGCTGGCAAAATTATGATCAACGAAGTTTTGTATAGTGAAACTGGTACTGCGACTAACACTAATGATGAGTTTATTGAACTTTATAATGCTTCTTCTTCACCTGTAGATTTGAGTGGTTTGAAGTTAGCAGATGGACACCTGACTGCTAGTGATAATGATGGTACTAATGGCTTTACTTATACATTTCCTAACGGCACAACTTTACAACCGGGGCAATATGCTGTGATTTGGATTGGGGATAACAACGCCAATCATCAAGCCACAGCAGCAGCTTTCCAAGCTTGGTTGGGACAGACTCCCAAACTCAACAACTCCGGTGATGATATTTGGTTGTACGATAATCAGGATAAAATTATTGACTATATTGCCTATGGCAGTGGTAGTGAGGTTAATACACCTCCTGCAAGTGTTCTCAATCTTTGGGACAACACATATCAGTCTTCCTTAATTGGAGCTAGCAATGGACAATCTATCAGCTTGACCCCCAATGGCCAGGATACTAATGTCAGTGCTTGCTGGGAAGCAACCACCAGTGGGAACTCTAGCACACGGTGTACAAATTACCTACCAACTAGAGACACTGATACTATAGCTAATCGTGTTACCAGTGTTGGGGAAAGTAATAACGGTGCTACTGCTGTGAATGCAAAGCTTTTGTTAGTGAAACGCATCACCCGCATCAATAACCAAGATTTAACCGATATTGTCGATGGTCTGAGCAACGTTGCTGTTACTGCTGCTAATTATGTCCCAGAACCATTCGCCTCTGATGATAACTATATTACATGGCCGGCTGGCTACCTGCGGGGATTGATCAATGCTGGAACCGTCAAACCAGGAGATGAGTTGGAATACACTATCTACTTCCTCTCCCAGGGCCCAAGTAATGCTACTAACGTTAAATTCTGCGACTTAGTACCTAGCAGTACTACTTTTATTTCCACTGCGTTTAATGGTAATACTCCTGGTGATGGTGGTTTAACAGTCGCAGATCAAGGTATTGCCCTTGCCCTTGGTTCTAGTAGTCCCACAGTTTACCTCACCAATATAGAGGATGCAAGCGATCGCGGACGTTTTTATGCTGCTAACGAACCAGCACCATCATACTGTGGTGCTAACACCAATGGAGCTGTGGTGGTAAGCATCACGCGGAGTCCAGATTTACCCAATTTAGCCAAAGATTTTTACGGTTTTGTTCGCTTCCGCGCCAGGGTGAAATAAGAAAAAGTGAGGAGTGAATAGTTATGAGTTAGCAGTTTTGAATCTTTAACTCCTAACTCCTAACTCCTAACTCCTAACTCCTAACTCCTAACTCCTAACTC
>NZ_JBDNJQ010000275.1:0-5209 GCF_051172895.1 Nostoc sp. CALU 1950
ATCGGTCTTTTGTAGAGACGGCGATTCATCGCGTCTTTTGCCTTAACCGAACCGTATTGTCCTATATCTTCAACCACTGATTCAGTGTACTTGCTGAGTAAGTTCTAATTTACTCAGCCCTGAATACTGAGTCAGATGAAGCTAGTACCATCTAGCGTAATTACCACGTTAGTTTTTTGGAGTAAGTGGGTAGTATAAATTACCGAAAAAACTAATTTGGCATATAGTGATGTTCAAAACTAAATTATCACCATTCCGTACTTCACGAGAATTTTATACCTCGAATTTAATGCATCGCCATATTGGGGCGATCGCAGTTCTACTTTTAATTAGCTTGCTGAGTTCATTAACTGGAACACCAGTTGACCATACCATCTCTAACTACTGGGAAGGCTTTCTCTGGGGACTAGCAGACCCAGTAATTGGCTTGGATTGTTTAGTTGGTATTGTTGCTATTGGCTTACTATCATCTGTGTTTACTCGTGGCGCTGTGATACTTGGATGCTTTGTCTTAGCAACAGTTTTGGGCATTGTAATTCATCTATCCCAGCTAAATTTTCCAGGTGCAGAAATAGCGATCGCTATTTCTACCATCATTTTTAGTACTATGCTGATGATGCCAAATCAACCAAACTTTGTGGTACTTGCTCTCATGGGCATCAGTGCTGGTTTATTTCAGGGTTACACTGTTGCTGAATCTATTATTGGGGCAGGAACGATACCATTAATTGCCTATATAGTAGGTATGACCTTAACTCTGTTTGCAGTTGCCATGAGTGCCAGACAAATTGGTACTGCAATGGGTATGGGAGAAATCAACCGAACTTTACCCTGGAAAATTACCATTGCTGGTTTCGCTTTATGTGCGATCGGCATTGTGTTTTTGAGCAATTCAGTTATTTAAATAATATATTTCAATTCAGTGGAATACATTTATTCGTGGGGGCGTACACCTAGCTGTGCGCCCCCACTACGTATTAAAACTGGAACAAAGCTGTAGGGGTAATTCATGAATTACCCCTACAGCATATAGTTTTGCGTAAGTCCCAATACCAATTTGAAAAAAGAATGCGACAAATAGACCATTTGTAGAGACGCGATTCATCGCGTCTTTACCCAAGGATGTGTTGCAATCATTAATTTAACGTGAGTTCGACAAGTCTTATTTGACCTCTCCCCCAACCCCTCTCCGACACGGAGAGGGGAGCAAAAAGCTCAATTTTTCGTTGCTCCTCCCTTTCCGTTTCGGAGAGGTAGGTTGGGAGGGAGAGGTTCATCGAACTCACCTTAATTTAATTGGTATAAATACAAAAAAGCCTCCCATATCGGGAGGCTTAAAAGTTAGCGGAGACAACTTGTTAAACTACAGCCTCACTACAGCGATCGCTCCTCCTAATGCAGAGAAAATTGCGGAGACGAGTGCTGTGGCAAACAGCCACCAAGCTGCTGTAGCTGCGGCTTTGCGGGTTTCTTCTGCTTGCCGCTGTGCTTGATGCTTTACCTGTTCTAGGCGGCGTTGGGCTTCGTGCTGTATGCGTTCTGCACGTTGTAATACTGTGTTGCGGGCCCGTTCAATTTGGTCGATGATCCGGTTGGCATCTTCCTCGGAGATGTCCTCACGAGAACTCATAATTGCCACTAGGGTATCACGGTCAAAAGAAGACAGGCGATCGCGCAGAGCATCAAATCCCGCCTGGGGATCGTCAAAAAATGTGCGAACATCGTGCTTGATACTGTCATAGTTAAGTTCCGGGCGATCCAAGGAGTTGAGGTAGTTGCGAATGCGGGCAAAAACCCCGTCAATTGCATCTTGAATGCCTCGTTGAATACTCCGCACTTGTTCTACAAATTGATCCCTTACAGATACAATATTGTCGGCAATCCGCGCCGCTTCTTCATCAGAAATATCTTCCCGAATTTTCAGCAGGGCGATGATGGTAGAACGGTCAAAATGGGAAAGGCGATCGCTAAAACTTTCCACCCCGACTCGTGGATCATGCAACAATAATTGCAAGTCGCGTTTGATACCTTCAGGATTGAGTTCTTCTTTGCCTGTTTGGCGCAGATACTCTTCCACATAACCTTTGAATGTTTCCACTCTTTGCTGTGTACGGGTAGCAAGGCGACGAGGCGCACGTACAAAGTTGCGAATCGAAGTTTGGGTGGAATCAATGATTTCATTGACTTGTTGTTCACTCAAATCTTGACGTTGACTGAGCAACTTCACTAGTGTATCCCGGTCTACCTGCGACAACCGACGGCGTAGTGCTACGGTTCCCTCTTTGGGATTTTCAAATAATCTGGTCAAATCTCGCTGAATACCCTCTGGATTCAGTTCTTGTTTCCCAGTATTCCGGAGATAATCTGCGATCGTGGTGGTAACAGAGTCGTATTGCTCTTTCGCTTTATCTGCTAAAGCTTGGGGTGTGTGGCGAATACTATGCCATGACTCTTCGGCAGCATTGATGATTTGATTAATTTGATCTTCACTCAAATCTTCCCGCTGATTCAACAATTGCACCAAAGTATCGCGGTCAAAGCGAGACAAACGTGCCCGAATTGAGGTGATTCCACCTTGGGGATCTTCCAGTAACTTTTTGAAGTCGGCGCGGATGGCATCAGGATTCAGTTCTGATTTTCCGGTGTTACGCAGATATGATTCTACATTCAGCCACAGGGTTTCTGCTTGATATTGTGCCTGTTCAGCTAGTCCTTTGGATTCTACCAAGACGCGATCGCGTTGTTTTTCCAACTCATCCAGAATGGTGTCTACTTCATACAGTTGGACATCATTACGTTGCAGCAATATCTCCCGAATTTCCTGCCTTTCAATCTGCGCCAGTCGCAAAGTCAGGGTTTCATAATCTGCCTCTGGGTCTTGCAACAGTGGTTTGAAATTCTGCTCAATGCCTTCGGCTGTGAAATCTGCTTTTGGAGTAACAAGCAGATAACTTTCCACTGCGCGTTGCAAGTCTTGGACTATCTCTCTTTCTTCGATCGCTCTCACTGTCACTAGCACTTCTTGGCGGACAGTTTCTAACCGATCGGCAATGCGCTGAATTTGTCCTTGGGTGAGCAATCCCCGCTGTTGGAGGATTTTGACGAAATCATTCCGAGATAGTCGTTCTAGTTCCCTGCGGACGATTCCAGGGTCAGCTGCTGGGTCGTAGATGACATCATGAAATTCCTGGGTGATTTTTTCTGGACTTAGTTGCCAAGCATAAGTGTTGTACAGGTAATTTTCAACATCAGCCCGAATTGGACTATAAGGTTGCGATGGTGTTGGCAACCCTAACTTATCTGCTTCTTGGGTGACTTTATCTTTGGCGCTGGTGAGGCTACGCAAGATTTTTTCCACATCCAAATCAGATAAATCTGTTCGTCCCAATACCACTCCGGTTAAGGCAGATAGTCCTTGCTGGAGTGTACTTTGAATTGGCCCCGTAGCTGCTTTTTGGTCAGATCCTTTCGAGCCACGAGTTTCTGCAACTAACCGATCCAGCTTGGCGTTGAGTTCATCTGTCTTGCTTTGTCCTGGTGGAAGTGATTTCAGATAATCGATTAACTCACCCAAACGGTCTTCCGTGGGTGGTTGCTGACTTACCACTTGTTGCCAAACTTTATACAACGTATCAGCAATGCGGCTAACATCTTTTTTGGAAAGGTCAGTGCGGCTGCTGACTAACTCGATAAACTTTTGGCGGTCGATGTTGCGGATATCTGGAGTCCCTGCGATCGCTTTTAATTGCGGATCGTTGAGTAAATTTTCAAAATCACTCCGAATCTTTGACACATCGAGTTCTGGAGGACGGATCTTTTCTAAGTAATCTTCAATGTTTTCCCGGATACTCACGGGGTCGATGCCGCTTCCTAATTCCCGACGGATAGCGGCGGCGGCGGCTTCAGCTGTCGCGACCACTTGGTTATTCACAGCTTTTGCACCCAGTGCGGCGGTAGCAGTCCCCATAATCGCCTGAAAGCCGGAAGTTGCCGTATTGACGACTGAGCCAATTAAGGAGCCTACTGTGGTGGAACTTACCCAAACGAGAATTAAAAAGTAAGCACCCCAAATCACCAAACCAAGAATCGCTCCCAATCCTGGATCTAAGATTACTAGGCTCAATTTTACTGCGAGGAAAGAAGCGATTAATAAGGCGATCGTCACAGTGATTAATGTCCAAATCCCCACTGCTGTGCCGATTTTGCGAATGCTGCCACCCAAACTTCCCACTTCCCCATCATCTGAATCCGAATCAGATGAGTGCCCCAGGTAGGAAATACCGGCTGCAAGGGAGAGATTAGTTAGAACTAATTGGAAAGCAAAGGCTAGAATCACGCCGGAGATTAAAGCCACAAAGAAGCGCGGCCCGGAAACGAGAGCCGATGCCTGTGCTGGTGTGACGTTTGAGGATTCTGCTGGAATCTGTGCCACCCACAATAGTGGTTTGTAGAGTCCCAGCATGATTTCCGTACTTTGGAACATTGTATTTCCTTCTTCTAAGGTTTAAATTTGGGGGAATTAAGATTTTCTTGAGAAGCAACTCTTAGTATTTATGTTTGTTCCTATGGCAATACCTAACTCTTTAGATCAGAATCGTAGAATTTAGCTGTTTAAAGCATCCATCCAAAGGCTGAAACCCTCATCCAGCGCAAGATATAACTTTTCTTATCTCTTGGCAAAAAACTTCATCTAATTGGCAGATAAGATTATGTATATATCGCTAATTTATAATTTTTAATTACTTCTTTATAGCGATTGATTGTACATGAATTAAAAGCTTTAAGTAGGTGGGCGCAATTAAAGCTCACTGGTGTCCGCGTAGCGGCGACCACAGGAGAAGGCTGTCATTTGTCCTACCCTGCGGGTACTCCTTCGGAGAACTCGAAGAGTAGCCGCTGGCGCGTCTATGTCATTGGTGAGCCACTGCGTTGGACGGGTTCTCCGGCTTAAAGCAAGTGGCGTCATTAGTAAGGACTTTAAGCCTATTTACGTTTCGTAATATACTTGGGTTTTTCCGCGCCAACTTACTTACCGAAGAAAGGCAGATAGCGCAGCGTTAGCGAGTCCGCGAGCGTCGGGCAGTTCGAGCTTAGGGACTTCCAAGAAATAAATTATCCAATCTTGTGGGGTGAGCATCTTGCCCGCCCTATGAACGGGCAAGATGCCATTGGTGTCAAGTTAAAGCAGATGCCCAGATGTCAAGCGACC
>NZ_JBDNJQ010000276.1:0-5192 GCF_051172895.1 Nostoc sp. CALU 1950
GACATTTAGCAGTTTGCACATCCCATAGCTTTACAGTGTGGTCTTCGCTACCACTCGCCAATATTTGACCATTAGGACTGAAGATAACTGAGCGAACCCAACTGGTATGTCCCTGTAAAGTGTCGAGACATTTAGCAGTTTGCACATCCCATAGCTTTACAGTGTGGTCTTCGCTACCACTTGCCAATATTTGACCGTTGGGACTGAAGGCTACTGACCAAATCCAACTGGTATGTCCCTGTAAAGTATTGAGACATTTACCAGTTTGCACATCCCATAGCTTTACGGTTTGGTCTTCGCTACCACTTGCCAATATTTGACTATTGGGACTGAAGGCTACGGAGCGTACCCAACTTTTATGTCCGCTACAGGTAAAAAGTCGCTTTCCATCTTCCACTTGCCATAAGTGAGCATCACCATCGGCATCGCCTGTAGCCAAAAGTTTTCCATTGGGACTAAATGCCACCGACAAAATACTACCCAACTTTTCCGTAAAAACTGATTTGGATAAATCAGAATCAGCCAAATCGACATGATGTAAATTCACGCCCTGCAAGTAAGCTTCCCAAATAGCCAGATGCGAAAAGTTAGAGCCGCTTAAATCAACTTGAAGGTGGCAAAGTAAATTAAGAACGTTACCGCCTGCATATCCTGGCTGAACAAATGATTTTGCTCGGATATTCTCTAAAATTTGAGTGAGCTTTTCGGTGATAATTCTAGGAAATCTAAAAATATTTAGTAAATTTTCTATAACTGGCTGGAGGATGAAGCGAACTTGAGTATTCCTGACATAATCTTTGTCAGTAGCTCCGATTAGAGCATGACTCATAAATAGTGCCATCTCGCCTGTATAAATTTCTTGAGTAATCTGTTCAATGAGTCGCTCGGTAATATACTCCATAACTACAGGCTGGAGAGTAAACTGAGGAGTTTTATGTTCTAGTTTTTGCTCGATTAGCGATCGCCTGCGTAGCGATTCTAAAGCTTCCAGCAATTCCCGTTTTGCTAAGGGACGCACAATATCATCTAACAATTCATCTAGGGAAACTAACTCACGCTTGATTGCCAACCAGTAGATGATTTCTTTTTCTAACTCGGAGGTGCGCTCAAATTGCTGATCTAATAAGTCACGAGTATCGCCAAAAATTATCTCTCCTTCATTCAGAAAAACAGCAATATCACCGCCAAATAACTCCCGAATTGACTCAGATACCAGTTTTAATGCCAAAGGATTACCTGAATATTTGTTAATTAGTTGGCTCCAATCTTGTCTTGAGCCAGATAAGCCTTTATCTTTCAGAATTTCTTGCCCTTCTATGTGCCCTAAGCCTCCTAATGTTAGGATTCTAACTGGTGATGTTTCTCCTTCTAAAGGTGCAAATTCTTTCGGTTTTTCTCGTGAAGTCATTACCAAACAACTGCGATGAAATTCCTCTCCTATGCGTCTGAGTAGTTGACCATAACCTTCAAATCCTTCTCTGTATTGTCCAGCCCGTACCTCTTTGGCAGGAGGCACACTCGCACTTGCTTGCAAAATTGTCTCTGCGTTATCCAAGACCACAAGACAACGATGCTCTTGTAAATAATGAATTAACAGGGTTATTAGAGCATCTACAGTTTCTGGCAAATCCTTTTCTTGCTCATCAGATACAAATCGGATCAGATTTCTCAACATCTCTTGCACAGGTGGAGCATTGCGAAGACTTCGCCAAATGATGTGGTCAAAATTCTCCTGAACTTCGTTTGCTAGCTTCACAGACAAGGCTGTTTTGCCGATTCCCCCCATACCCAGTAGTGCTATGAGTCGGCAGTGTTCTTTAACTACCCAGCGCTTTAGTTGAGATAATTCGTCTGCACGCCCATAAAAAAGATAAACTTCAGGTGCTTCCCCCCAATCAAGGCGTTTGTTGGTCATTTGCTCTTGTTCTTCTGTCACCGAAGATGTTTGATACTCACAATCAATCACTTGTTGTAACTTAGTGAGTTTACCGGGGCCACCACCACCCACATTGAATTTTTTATAAACTTCACTTAATCTTTTGCGTACCGCTTCGGCACTGATACCCAATTTTTCGGCGATCGCATTTGGCGGTTTTCCCTCCATAGCATACAAAAAAACTTCTTTCTCGCTGCCAGACAAGCACCGTTCTTCGGCTGCAACTAAAAGAAATTCTTGGGGAATCGCACTCATGTACAAATTAAGACTAACTACACTCACAATGTTAGCTCACTAGGTGAGAAAATCATCTATCGAGAGTAACATAAAGACTTATAATATCTATCCTATTGTTAGGAAACTGTTATTTTTAACCAGTGTCTGAATTTCTCTTGTTGTTAGCTTGACAACCTCACCAAGTTACTTTAAAGTGAGTCTAAGTAAATACATTTAGTAACTTAGTGAGTTAATTGTTAACTCAAAGAAGCTTAGTGTGTCAACGGTAAAAACGCTGGAACTGCCAATGCAGAGACAGTAAATGTTGAAAGTCTTTGGTCTTGAAAAATTACATTCATTTTAGGGGTTGATGCACGTAACTGGACGTTATGCGTCATTACGGGCATTGAGCATCTAAATTCCGATTTCCCAGATATTGAAAAATTTCTTGAGGAGTTTAATTTTCATCATCTGTAAATATTAAGACCACCATTGTTGGCATTTCAATTTCACTCAGATTTTATAGGACTGCTGCGTAACTTAACTAGCTAGGAGCAAAGCTATAAATATTTGCTTCTGCTTTGGAGTAGTTGAGGATGCGCTTGCGCCCTTGATTCAACTCTAATTACAAGGACAAAAACTATGAAAATTCTAAAAGACGACAATAATATGCTGCTCAATTGGACTGGTAAAGGACTCAAGTTTTTTCTGCTGGTACTGCTGGGCGTTGCAGTCGCCTTTGTTGTGTCTCACGTTTTTGGTGCGGTCTCGATAGTTGGAATCCTTTTATCCGCAAGTTTGTGGATATGGTTTGCAAGGGTAGCAGTATCTCTATTTTGTCTATTTGCGATCGCGATCGTGGTTGAGTCCTGGGGATAATTTTTCACCCACTTATCACCAGCTAGATTGCAATTTTAGGTTCGTAGTGAAGTTTAATCAACTCTCTTGGGTTAAATGCAAGTTTAGCCCAAGGCTTACCACTAGGAGATTATATCATGCCAAATAACAACAACGGCTTTGGGGGAGAACCACTTTCGCCAATCTTAGTCATCTTAGTGGCGGGATCTATCTCTTTGGCAATTGTTAACAAAGCTAATCACCCAGCATATTTTGACATCGTTAAAATAGCTATGGCTTACAGCTTTGGCTCCATCAAATCCCAAGGAAAGACGAGACATTCTAATCATCAAGATGAAGCAGATGATGACGAGTTGAAATAGCAGACATGAGAACTATAGCAGTTCTCCTTTGGGTGTCAACTTAGAGCCAGGGCGAAGGTCATTCGCCCTTTTAACCTCTAAAATAGAAGAATGCTGTCAACTCCCACTCAACTACTGCGACTGTCTCAAGGACAACTCAACTTACTAGAAACTTGTCCGCGTAAATTTCAACACACTTACCTAGAAAAACTCAATTCGCCCTCAAATCCAGAACAAGAAGAACGGCTAACTTTGGGTAGTCGCTTTCACTTGCTAATGCAACAGCGAGAAATGGGTTTGCCAATTGATAGTTTCCTGCAAGCAGATGCTCAACTGCAAAGCTGGATGCTAGGTTTTGCCGATGCAGCCCCAGAAATCTTAACACCTGCATCTGATAATCAAACTTTCCGTGAAAGTGAACACTACCGAACTCTGCAAGTTCAGGACTATTTGCTGTCGGTTATCTATGATTTATTGATTGCAGATAACCAACAAGCACAAATTCTCGACTGGAAAACTTATCCTAAACCACCCAACAAACGCCAGTTAGAATCCAACTGGCAAACACGGCTTTATCTGTATGTATTGGCTGAAACTAGCGACTATTTGCCAGACAATATTTCCATGACTTACTGGTTTGTCCAATCTGAGGGCAAGCCGCAAAATATTAAATTTAATTACAATACTGCTCAACACACACGAACAGCAAAGAGACTTAATCAACTGTTAAGCCAGTTAACTAATTTGTTGGAAGATTACCAAAATAACCAGCAGTTTCCTCAAGTGGTGGAGGGTAGCAAAACTTGTGATCATTGTCAGTTTGCCAAACGGTGCGATGCCTACGACGGTAAACTACGCACACAAGGTATTGAAGAAGCAGTAAAAGACTCATTACCAAATTTTGACAGCATTCCAGAAGTCTCACTCAACCCCATACATTAGAGGATGTTTGTAAAATCCAATAGAGGTATAAAGAAATTAAAAATTAATATAAATTTATGTCAAGCTTTGACGAAACTGAAGCAATTTATGTACGCGAATTAGGAATTGATGACATTGCTCCCGTTTACCACTTGGGAGAAGGTTTATTTACCAGCGATTTATATCCTTATTTATACCGCACCTGGGACGAATGGGAGGTGATTGGACTTTACAACACCGATCCCGAATACTGTCTTGTGGCTGAAACAGATGGAGAATTAGCAGGATTTATTTTAGGAACCATCATCACCAAAGCATCCTGGACTTATGGATATATTTTATGGCTAGGAGTTAGTCCGAAATATCAGCGTCGGGGAGTTGCAGACAAGCTAGTTGATAAAGTCGTCGCCCGGATGATTGAAGATGGGGCGCGGTTTATGCTGGTAGACACTGACCCAACCAACACTTCAGCATTAAAGTTTTTTAGTCGCAAAGGTTTTGGTAATATCCGCCAGCATATTTTCTTGTCGATGAATTTAAGCAAGCACGAATATTATGGCAGATTGATTGATTATGAACACCAAAAAGCTGAAAGAGCCGGTTACAGGCGATCGCGTCCAGCAATTCGTGCCCGTAAACCTGATAGTGTTGCAAATGAAGTCATCCTCAATCCTCTAGTGAATGAATCTCAAGCAACTGAAGATCAATCTCCAATCTAAAAGGATGTGTAAAAGAGACTGGGGACTGGGGATTGGGGACTGGGTTTGAAAAGTATTAGGCGAAAGAATTCGCGACTACACAAATCAAGTCTACCTCCGTGGAAAGCGTGAAAAATCAAGGGTTTTTAACCGAATGGCACTAAGAAAAGATACAGCCCTTGCTCTGACTGGTTCCCAGCCTCTAGGCATCTTCGCAGCACT
>NZ_JBDNJQ010000277.1:0-5139 GCF_051172895.1 Nostoc sp. CALU 1950
ATTGCCTATTCCCTGCCTACGCAAATCAGTTCAGAAATCAAAGCGGATTCCTATAAAATTAAGTTCTTTGCAACTTTACGCCGCCAGTTACTACAACAGCAAAGCAGCGGACTGGCTTGAATTCGGATGAACTTTCTTACACTATTCCACTATTTTCGACTCTGATTCTCTCAGTACCAACTCAGACATCAAATCAGGCAAAAACGGTTGTTCAGAATTTTTAGGTGTCTCAGTTTGTTCCTCAGCAGCAGGTAGCCAGTTGATAAATGGTAGGGGTAACAGCGTGCTGAGGTTAGTAATTACCACCAATAGCCAAAGTGACTCAAAGTTAGTTGCGGTGATCCCCAGCCAATAGGTAATTAATGCCCCGAATGCATGGGAAACCGTTGCTGCTGAATTGAACACCGACATTAACAAAGCAAATAATGTCGCTTCCACTCCAGGGGGACAAAGCCTTGCTGCTAGAACCATCACTTGCATAAAGGCAATTTTCCCCATCACAGTGAGAATAAGACTATCACCTAAACTAAACCAGTGGTCATCTATACCCAACAGCCTGTTTGTGTGAGTCACTAACAACAGCATTGTCATCCCTAACATTGAGGAAAGCACAGTACTCCAAGCAAAAATTACCCGAAAAGGGATGCTTTTGAGGAAACGTTGAAAAATCCAAACACCTGCTAAAGAAGCGAAACTTCCCACCAAGTTTACTCGCCCCAAAAATTCTGGTTCAAAGTGGAGTTCGTTGGTAGCGAAGTAGAAAAAGGCTGAGTCAGCATTTGGTGTAGCTTGCCAGATGAAGACAAACGCCGTTGGTAGCCAAATTCTTTTTTGGGTAATGGCTTGGCGTAGCTGCCGCAGTTGATCTTTGATTGGTAAAAGGTTGGTGTGATTACTATCTTTAGTATCTTTGCTGACAGGGGACTCAGCAATTAACCAAGCTACCCCTGAGACGATGAGAGGGAAGAGGGCGGTAATTCCAAAGACAGTACGGGTAGTAAAATATTGGAGCAGCAGACCACTGAAGTATGCTGTGATTAAACCTCCGATCGCAGAAGCACCCCAGCATAGAGATTGTAATGAACCTGCTTTTGCTTGGGATTCGCCTCTGGCTCGTTCCACAACCAGCGAGTCAACTATCACATCACTCATAGCGACAGACAGAGAACCAAGAGCGATCGCTAAGGTAGCTGCCCAGCTAGTATGAACTATTGTGGCCAAACTCACCCAGGAAGCAGTTCCCAGTATCCCGGATAAAATCAAGTAAGGACGCCGACGATAGCCAAATATAGGCAAACCATCAGAGATAAAACCAAACACCGGCTTGATCATCCAAGGTAGGAAGACAATTCCCAATAGCGCCGATACCTCGACTGGACTCAGCAGCAGTTCATCTTTGAGGAAAAAGCTCACGGCTAGACGTGATAACCCTAAAATTCCTTGGACAAAGTAAACGGTGAGAATTGCAATTAACTCTGCATTGGGTTCATTACCCAAGAAGATTTTTTGTGTTAGTGAGTCTTTGATCTTGGACAAGCCAGATGATTGAAGCACCATTCGATAAATATTTTTTAAGTTTTATCTACTTTTCTATCATATCGATTCTTAAGACCTGGGTTTTAGGATCATTTCTATCCCAAGTTAAGCCTGTGGACAATGCCCACACCTCTAAGCAGAAAGCAATTCGGGCATTATCCAAGTGTTGTAAAGCCGCTGATCATAAAATGAATGGGAAAAAATTAGGGCGAGCTTACTTAAGCTCGCCCTAATTTTTATTGAATGTTGACTTTTCACTGGAACTTTTTAAATCCAGGTTACGGCACACTACGCAAACGTAGAGCCTGGGGATAGTTAACTATGCCATCTGATGTTTTTTTGACATAGCTAGTAACATGAATTAAACTACCTCTTGCTAATCAACAAAAGAATCTTTATCAATGCATCCGACTGAAGAAGCTGCTGTCCCTACTCGCGTTATCGGTTTAATTAGTGGCACGTCCGTAGATGGCATAGACGCTGCTTTGGTAGAGATTTCCGGTACAGAATTGGATCTCAAAGTTGAGTTGCTAGCGGGCGCAACATATCCTTATCCAGCCGAACTCAGAGAAAAAATATTGGCGGTTGGTGCAGGCGTTGCCATTTCAATGGCAGAATTGGCAGAAATAGATGATGCGATCGCCATTGTCTTTGCCCAAGCCGCTCAAAATATTCAAATTGGTCATCAGCCAGCTACTCTCATTGGCTCCCACGGTCAGACAGTTTATCATCGACCACCTGCGGATAGGGGAATAGAAAAGAAAACCACTCCCCACTCCCCACTCGGTTATAGTCTGCAACTAGGACGCGGTGCATTAATTGCCCATCTTACGGGCATTACAACTGTGAGCAACTTCCGCGTTGCTGATATTGCTATTGGTGGTCATGGTGCGCCTCTGGTGCCCAGAGTAGATGCCTATTTACTTAGTCATCCCCAGGAAGGGCGTTGTATTCAAAACATTGGTGGTATTGGCAATGTTGCTTATATTCCGCCTCGACATGGCGACTGGCTCTCAAAAATTCGCGCTTGGGATACTGGCCCCGGAAATAGTCTGTTGGATCTGGCGGTAGAGCATTTAAGCGCTGGTACTAAAACTTACGATGAAGATGGTAATTGGGCAGCAAGTGGTACTCCTTGCCATCCATTGGTAGAACAATGGCTTAATCAAGAATACTTTCATCTGCCGCCGCCCAAATCCACTGGACGAGAGTTATTTGGTGTGACTTACCTGCATCAGTGTTTAAAAGATTCCCAAGCATACCAACTTAATGCTGCCGACATACTGGCAACTCTTACCGAACTGACAGCTGCTTCAATTGTTCATAGTTACCGCACTTTTTTGCCGCAAATGCCACAGCAAGTACTATTATGTGGCGGTGGTAGTCGCAATCTCTATTTGAAAAAAAGATTACAGTTATTGTTGACATCAATACCAGTCTGGACTACAGATGAAGTCGGCTTGAGTGCAGATTTTAAAGAAGCGATCGCCTTTGCAGTTTTAGCTTACTGGCGACATTTGGGCATTCCTGGCAACCTACCTACTGCTACTGGGGCACCTCAAGAAGTGCTTTTGGGAGAAGTTTACCAACATCAGTCTTGAGTCTTGATTAGGGAGTGGGAAAAGAATTCCTAACTTCTAACTCTTAACTCCTAACTCAGCACTGCTATAACTGTAGTCTTGGCGGCACTCGATCAAGACAGGGAATATAAAAGTGGCTCATACTTTTTTATTAGAACCAGGACGCTGGGCAATGGAAGGAAATTGGCTGGAACGTAATGGTACGCCAATCAGCGTCAAGGGTATGACCTTGGTAGCTTGGAATCGAGATAACTGGTTTACTATGGCTACAAAACTGATATTCCCAGGTAGCGATCGCTCAGAAATCTCTCTCCAATACAAGGGGCGACTGCATGAGGGAGAGCGACAGTATACTTTTTTACTACAACACAATATTTGGGGGCAAGTTGAAGGTGAAGGCTGGATTGGTCTAGATACAATTGTGCAGCGTTACTGGGTACTAGGCGATCGTCAACGTCGTAGTGGCTTTGAAACCCTACATCGGATTTCGGAAAATACATATTACCTCAGTAGTGGCATCTTAGAAGGTCATTTTTTAGCTAACACAATGGAAGCTAGCCTAGAGCGTCAGTCAACCTAAGAGCAGTACTGCCTGCTGTGCGCCTAGAGTGGAAGTCTGGCGCTCAAAAAACTCTGGCAACGCATTGCTTTCCTAACGTTCAATGTCTCATACCTTACCTTGAGAAATCATCATTTATTCTCACTTAACTACTGAGTTGTATACTAAAAAATAAATTATCAAATTATCGTCAGACTTTTAGTATTTTTACCGAACCTTGTAGTCTGGAGTCCAGTTTTATGAATCCTAAAGTCTCTGTCATTATCCCTGCTTATAATACTGAAGCTTATATTGCGAAGTCAATAAAGTCAGCCCTAGAGCAAACGCTTACTGATATTGAAGTTATCATAGTCGATGATGCTTCAAGTGATAAAACTGTAGAAGTCGCTAAAAGTTTTACAGACCAACGTCTCAAAGTTATTGTTAATCAACAAAACCTTGGGGCTGCTGCTGCACGAAATCGTGCCCTTAGAGCAGCCCAAGGAGAATGGATTGCTGTGCTTGATTCAGATGATTGGTATGCTCCAGAAAGATTGTCTAAGCTTGTGTCGAGAGCAAATGAAATCAATGCAGACATGATTGCTGACGATGTTTATTTAATCAAGGATGGTGAAACATCCCCTTGGAGCACATTGATTCAAGAAAGTGGAGAAAGTATAGAAAAAATCCTCCAAATTGATATCGTTTATTTTGTAGAAACTGATGTCTATGGACAACCAGGGTTGCATCTTGGTTTAAGCAAACCTCTATTCAAGCGAGAATTTTTGGTTAAGCACGGCATCGAATATGATGAAGACATCAGAATGGGTCAAGACTTTTGGCTTGATATGAAATGCTTAATCAAAGGAGCTCGCTTTTTTATTGAACCAAAACCTTATTATTTCTACCGTTCGCGCCCTGGCTCTCTTGTATATCAAAGCCAATTACCACGTCTAAATCAATACTGCAAAGCTACTAATTCTTTCATGCAACAAGAGGTTGTGAAAAAGAATCCAGCTTTAATGCACGCTCTGTCTTATAAACTTGCAGTCTATAAGAAAAATCTAGCATACCTTCAAGTTGTAGAGCCTATAAAACAAGGAAAATTGATCACGGCATTGACAGAAATTAGGAACAATCCAGGCTTTCTTTATGATTTTATTTCCAGATTGAACAAAATTATCGAGCGTCGATTTCAATACTATGTAATGGGTAATAAATCAAGTTTTGATATTTATCCTAACATACAGAAAAAACGAAAAACTACCAATTAGTAGTATGACAGTTTTATTAATAAAAATGCATCATTACATAGTTTCAGAATGAGCCTAAAGGTCAAAAATATGGTCAGGCAATAAGACAATTTTTTAACAGTATTGGGTGAATATAGATTAGCTACTACATAAGCAAAGTCTGGCTCCGTGGAAAGCATATAGGAATCCGCTTTGATTTCTGAACTAATTTGCGTAGGCAGGCAATAGGCAA
>NZ_JBDNJQ010000278.1:0-4909 GCF_051172895.1 Nostoc sp. CALU 1950
AACGAGGAAAGTCTTATCAAGCTAGGTTTTTAGGACTTGTGTGTACACCGTAGCCGATGCATTGGGGGGTTAGGGGGGATCTAAAAGTGCCTAAAGTCATAGCAAAACACTTCTTAAACAACCTCTTAGCCAATGACCAATGACTAATGACAAAGGACAAAAAAGCTAACCGACTACGGTGATTTTCCCAGTATCTAAATCGTAATAACCACCGACTATTTTCAGCTTTTCTGCCTTAATTAGATCAGATAAAACTGGCGATGATTTCAATCTTTCCACTTGTGCCAAAATATTTGCTCTACAAGCGTTTTCTAACTTGTCTCCTGATTCGTCTTTTGATTTTTCTACACTTGGTTTAATCGCCGCAAGCAAACTTCCAATTTGACCTGGAACTTGAGCACCTTTAATTGCAGCATCGACCGCACCACATCTTTCATGTCCAAGTACCATGATGACTTTGCAACCTAATACTAAGCTGCCAAATTCGAGGCTACCAACTTGCTGTGTTGTAGCAATATTACCAGCTATACGACAGACAAATAAATCTCCAAGTCCTTGGTCAAAGACAATCTCTGAAGGCACTCGTGAATCTGCACAACCGAGAATAGAAGCAAAGGGCTTTTGACCTTTGGCTACTTCGACTAAACGTGATTGAGTTTGATTGGGATTGCGACGTTTTGCTTTAACAAATCTGTCATTCCCATCTAGTAATTCTTGCAGTGCCTTATCAGGTGTAATATCATCTTCTACTGGTTTTTTTTCGGCTGCAAGTAAGTTTGAGCTAAGTCCGGCTGTCAATACACCTGTACCGATCGCACCTGCACTAAACTTCAATAAACCTCTTCTGGAAAGATTGATTTGGGGATTTTGTATGTTCATGAAATTCTCCTCAAAATATTAAACTGTTAACTGTTAGTAGGATAGTTATTGCTATCCAATTGTCGAGATTTGAAAAACAAAATTTAAAAACTGCACTCCCCAAAATGGCCAAGCTACCCACATTCCTAAAGCACTCACTCCTAGTAGGACAGTGAGGGCATAAAATTGAGCTTGTCCAGAAGTGCTGTATTTAAGACCTTCGCCCCCTAATAGCGAAAATAAACCCACAAAATTAACGATGCCATCAACTACAAAACGGTCAATTGTATCGGCAAGTTGAGAAATTTTGGCAACTCCAAAAATAATGGTCATTTTATAGAGTTTGGGAGTGTAAAAATCATACGCGAACAAATCCTGCAAGCCTTGCCAAGGGAGGCGAATTGGTTTAGGAATATTGCCTAAATAAATCACGCCAGTGATACTGCAACCGAAAATACTCGACCAAATTAAAAGTAGTGCGACATCTTTATTTAGAGTTGCCCAATCGGGTAAAAGTGATAAGCTTTGCAACACCAAAGGAAGATGTAGACTAACGCCAAGTAAAATCATCATTGGCAGAATCATCGGCCAGTGGGCTTCAGGCGATCGCTGACTCATTTGTGTAGCTTTACCACCAAAGAGTAAACCAAATTCTCTGGTTAAACTCACGGCTGTTAAAGCATTTACCGCGATCACTACTCCCACTAACCAAGGCTGCGTTTCCCACAACCCATCTGCTAGTTCCATCAGCGCCCAAAAGCTACCCAAGGGTGGAAAACCAATTAATCCCAATGTCCCGACGATAAAAGCGATCGCAGAAATCGGGCGACGCGTCCACAATCCGCCTAATTGGGTGACATCTTGCGTAATGCTATTCCAGATAATTCCCCCAGTACTCATCACCAACAGGGCTGCGGATATAGCATGGGTGAGTACTAACAATAGCGCTGCTTCGTATTGTTGCACTCCCACGGCGATGAATACTAAACCCATGTATGCACTGACAGAATAGGATTGGCAGCGTTTAAGATCGATTTGAGCGATCGCAATTAACGAAGCACCCACGGCTGTCACTACCCCAATTCCCACCATCGCTGAGGAAACTATGGGCGAGATAGTTAGCACAGGTTGCAGTTTAATTAGCACCCATGCACCACTAGCAACTACTACCGAGTTCCGCAAAATTGTACTGGGAACAGGGCCTTCCATCGCCTCATCTAGCCACAAATGCAGGGGGAACTGGGCACATTTACCCATCGGCCCAGCAATTAAGGCTAAACCTACCAGTGTCATTGTTGTTGGATTGACGTTTGCAGTCGTCGCCCATTCAGCTAATTCTGTGTAACTCCAAGTTCCGGCGAGGGGCCATAATGCCAATACGCCCATCAGTAAGAATAAGTCTCCCACCCGCTTTGTTAAGAAAGCGTCCCTTGCACCTGAGACTACCAACGGCTGGCTAAA
The DNA here is from genome assembly GCF_051172895.1 of Nostoc sp. CALU 1950. Taxonomy (NCBI): domain Bacteria; kingdom Bacillati; phylum Cyanobacteriota; class Cyanophyceae; order Nostocales; family Nostocaceae; genus Nostoc; species Nostoc sp. CALU 1950. Next base: position 2,320 of record NZ_JBDNJQ010000278.1, read on the forward strand.
CCATAAGCCAACTAGTAAGTAGGTTCCCAGTGTGAGAACTTCCAAAATTACATAGCTGAAGAACAAGTTATTACACAGAACAAGGGCACATAGTCCCGCTTCAAATAATCCTAATAAGGAATAGAAGCGTCCCCAACCCCAATCCATTTCCATGTAGCCGATGGCATAAATTTGCGCCAGCAAATTCAACCCAGTAATCACAACTAAAGCGCCAACACTAACTGAGGATATTTCCAAAGCAATAGTGAGGTCTAAACCAGCTGTAGATAACCAAGGTATAAATACTTCTTGGGCTGGATAATTCCAAGTTGCTTGTAAGGCGATCGCACAATGCACAAACGCCAAAAATGTCATCACTAAGTTTAGATAACCAGCCGGTCTTGGCCCCGTTTTCCGAATGATCCCCGGCGACCAAGGCACAGCTAACAAGCCACCTATTAAGGCATAGCAAGGAACTAGCCAAACAGTCTCAAGTAGAAACTGAGCCATCAACTTAACCTCTAAATTTGTATCAAAAAGTTGGGGTTTGGAATCAACTAGCGTTGATCCCTGTTAACCCAGCGATGTCTACGATGAGCTACCCCTAGGCAGATAAGACAAATTTATCTTTATTTAATTTTGTTAGAAACAGCTTACCGTTATATTTGACAAAATGGAATTACTTTATCTAAACAAATCTGAGATAATTCCTCTAAATAAAACTTATATAATCAACTATTTGAGTAATGAATAATAGGTATTGCTTTTTATCTATGAATTAACTGTTGGTTTCATCAATAGTCATTGTGAATTTTTACTTATTGACATAAATGACAAAAGACGCAATCAGTTGCGTCTCTCTCTACAAGTCAGCTAAATGTAATCTACACTCCAGTAATTTTGTCAATCTGCCAAACAACAGAAATAATTGCAGGCGCTTGGTCAAATTGGCTGATGGGGGCGGGTTTCATGTCCCGGTAGTCTAGCAGTTGGACTACGATGAGGTAAGCGATCGCTAAAATGATCGAAATCGCGCCTGTAAGAATAGCAATTATTTTTGAACGTTCCATCAGTATTTCCTGTAATGCAAGTTGTTATGCAGTGCCTATATCCACATAATAAACTCGGCTATTGTTTCTGGGTGTGAGCGAACCGCACTTTAGCACATAAAATATTAATAACCTGAAAGCGACATTGAGCTATTGCCATGACAACGAAACAAGCTATCTTTGACGCTATTGAATAACTGCCAGAGCAACACCTAAAAGACGTGTTGCAGTATGTTCAACAACTTGCACGTACCCAAAAATCACCAGCATCTAACCCACACACCCAAAGCAGCGATCCCCTGGCAAATTTCATCGGCGCAGTATCTCACGGTTCTCTAGCTGCCAACTTAGACGACGAACTCTATGGGGGATAAGCTTTTTATTGGTTGTCATGCAAGAATTTGGTATTACAACGATCCTCACCGAAGATGCTCACTTCACCCATGTAGGGATGGGCTTTCAGCTAGTTCCCTAGTTTGAATTTTAGGGGCTGAACAGCACTCTTAGGAATAAGATGCGATCGCTAAAATGATCGAAATCGCGCCTGTAAGAATAGCAATTAATTTTGAACGTTCCATCAGTATTTCCTGTAATGCAAGTTGTTATGCAGTGCCTATATCCACATTAATACTTGAGACACACCATACACTTACCGATATACATCGCTTCGATAAGCTCTCAGTAAAATCGTAATTAGTTGCTGTTCTTCATCCACTTTATAAACAACTCGCCAGACACCAACTCGATAGCGAAAAAGACCTGCGAAATCACCTTTGAGCCGTTTGATGTTTGGATGTTCGTAAGAGGTTGTTTGAAAAGTGTTTCGCTGTGACTTTAGGTACTTTTAGATCCCCCCTAACCCCCCTTAAAAAGGGGGGAACCGGAGTCAAAGTCCCCCTTTTTAAGGGGGATTTAGGGGGATCTAAAACTTTTGATACCGCCAATAGGACTTTTCAAACATCCTCTAAGCATTCTGTTGCAGTTGGTCAAAGCAACGGTTTAGTCATTGGGCTAGTGATGCATCTACTTCTTGATAAAACTTCTGTGCTTTGCGAGTCAATACCAGTTCATACATGACGACGAATACTGTCAAATGACACTACTTCCCCAGCCTCAGCTTCCTGCATAGCTTCACGCAAAGCTTGCTCAAAACCAGGGACATTCAAAAGTTCCGTTGTCGCCTCATTTTCTTCTCTTTCTTCTAGATCAGCTAGAAAATCACTCACTATCCGCAGCCTTTCTGGAGACAGTCGCCGTAAACGCTTCTCAGCTTCCTGAAGAATAGTAATGTCATCTTGTTTTGATTCCATAGTTATTTCTATAGCTAATGTTTTTTACCGTCGATTTACTCCCTCCTTATATATGTTAAGCACAGCTTGTCGTCAGATATCGCCCTAGAATTGGCGATCGCTAAAATCACCGAAATTGCACCTGTAAGAATAGCAATTAATTTTGGCGTTGCATATTTTCGGGATGATTTTGCTAGTTTTGTGGGATGGGCATCTTACCATTGGTGTCAAGTTAAAGCAGATGCCCAGATGTCAAGCGACCTTGCGGCGTTG
>NZ_JBDNJQ010000279.1:0-4851 GCF_051172895.1 Nostoc sp. CALU 1950
ATAAATCGCCGTCTCTACAAAAGATTGATCCTTGTAGAGACGGCGATTTATCGCGTCTTTGGATCTAGAGATTTATCGCGTCTTTGGATCTAGAATTTTCATCAAAAAACCTTAACCGAACTGTATTGGCACTGAATGGCACTTTTATTACTAACTAGAGGATCGGCTGATGACGGATTTTATTGAATCAAATTTAAATGTTGAGAGTGGACAACCTCAACTAAGTTTGAGTAAAGATGCTGCGCGTAATTTGTCCACGACCACTAAATCTGCACCGCAGACGCAGGAAATTACCTCACGGTGGTTATTGAAGATGTTGCCGTGGGTGCAGACGAAGGGTGGCACTTATCGGCTGAACCGTCGGTTGACCTATACAGTAGGTGATGGGCGGTTGAGTTTCTCCAACACCGGAGCCGAGGTGCAGGTAATTCCCCAGGAACTCGGTGAGTTGCCCTTGCTGCGAGGGTTTGACGACATTGAGGTGCTGAGGGCGTTGGCAAGTCGGTTTGTTCAGCAGGAGTTCGCACCTGGTGATATCATAGTCCAGTCAGGTCAGCCAGCCAATCAGCTTTTCTTGATCGCACATGGCAAAGCGAACAAGATTGGTATTGGCAAGTATGACGAGCAGCCTCTGTTGGATATGCTAGCTGACGGTGATTATTTTGGCGATCGCGTGTTGGTCGATTCAGAAAGCAATTGGAAGTTCACAGTCAAAGCTGTGACCCGATGCACCGTATTAGCACTACCACAACAGGCATTTCGAGAACTGCTCAACCAGTCGCAAGCGTTGCAAGCCCAAGTTGATCAGTTTAGAACTCGCGCAGAACTTCCACAAAACAAGTATGGGGAAGCTGCGATCGCGTTGTCAACCAGTCATAGTACAGAGACGACGTTACCCGGAACATTTGTTGACTACGAACTCTCACCCCGCGAATATCAGTTAAGCATTGCTCAGACTATGTTGCGAGTAAATACTCGCGTTGCGGATCTGTACAATCAACCATATAACCAGACGGAAGAACAATTACGGCTGACGATTGAGGCATTGCGGGAACGTCAAGAATACGAGTTGATCAACAACCGCGAATTTGGATTGTTGCACAACGCCGACCTCAAACAGCGCATCTATACCCGCAGCGGCCCCCCAACTCCCGATGACCTTGATGAACTAGTCACCCGTCGGCGGAAGTCGAGGTTCTTTCTGGCTCATCCCCGCACCATTGCAGCCTTCGGTCGCCAGTGTAACCGTCAAGGTATCTATCCAGACACCATCGATATGGATGGGAGCAAGATAATCACGTGGCGCAATGTACCGATTTTTCCCTGTAACAAGATTCCGATTACCAAGAATCAGACCAGTTCTATCCTTATACTCCGCACTGGTGAGAAAGATCAGGGCGTGATTGGCCTACATCAAACTGGTATCCCCGATGAATACCAACCCAGCTTGTCTGTCCGATTCATGGGCATCAGCGAAAAGGCGATTATTTCCTACCTTGTTACAGCCTACTACTCCGCAGCTGTCCTCGTCCCCGATGCACTTGGCATCCTCGAAGATGTCGAAATTGGGCGCTGAGGGTAGGGTTAGTGCATCTGAAATATCTGTAGCGATTGGCAAAGAACAGGATATGGCGTAAAGACATTACTTCTTCAGTGCCAGAGTTAAGCCATCTGCGATCGCTACTAAACTCATACTAACTCGCTGATCTTGATGCAGTTTTTGATTAAAGGCACGAATTCTTTTAGTTCTATTATCTTGCACTTGGGGGTCGGCAACCCTACCTAACCAGAGGACATTATCGATCGCAATCAGTCCCCCTGACCGCACTAATTGCAGCGATCGCTCATAATAGCCATCATAATTGCTCTTATCTGCATCAATGAAGGCAAAATCAAAAGTTTCCGCTTCTCCTGTTGCGAGTAGCCGATCCAAAGTCTCCAAAGCTGGGGCAATGTGCAGTTGAATTTTATCCGCCACTCCTGCTTGCTGCCAATAACGCCGAGCGATCGTTGTAAATTCCTCACTGATATCACAGGCTACCACCTTACCGTCGCTCGGTAACGCTAATGCCACCACCAGGGAACTATAACCTGTAAATACCCCAACTTCCAAAGTTTTTTTTGCTCCCAACAATTGCACCAGTAACGCCAAAAACTGCCCCTGTTCGGGAGCAATTTGCATTCTACCTATGGGATATTGGGCTGTTTCCTGTCTCAGTTGGGTTAAAATTTCCGGTTCTCGGAGAGAGATTGATAGTAAATAGTCATTGAGATTTTGTTCGAGTCCTAGTGTTTTAGTTGTCATAACGTGTATTCCTGCTAGATAAATCCTAGATAATTTAGGCTTTTACAAAGAAAGGCAGGGGACAGGGGGCAGGGGGGCAGAGGGGCAGGGGGAGCAGGGGGAGAATAACTCTTAACTCTTAACTCTTAACTCTTAACTCTTAACTCAGCACTCAGCACTCAGCACTCAGCACTATTTTGCCCAATGCCCAATGCCCAACTTTTGCTGCCAAGATTAGAATTAGAATTGACGTGACATTCTCCTAATAGCCAAAGTGCCAGACTCTCTGCCATTAAGCGATCGCTATCTTGCCTTAATCGATGAAATTGTCGAAACCACCCTCAAGGGCAAAATTAGCTCTGTGGAACAGGTATATCAAATGCTGCTGAAAGGAATTACTTCCGGGACAGGGGAAGTTTTTGAGCTAGCTTTGAGCGATCGCCTGAATTCCCTGCAAAGTCAAGTAGATAGCCAAAAAGACGAACTCAAGAAAGCTAAAGCTACTCGAAGTTTGAGAGCAATTAAGACTATTCAAAGTCAATGGCAACGCTGGCAAGAGCAAAATAAAGCCACAGAAGCGATCGCCTCGGCAGTTTCAGAAATTACCACAGCCCCCGCTGATGAGCGTTTGGCGGTATTTATCCGGGTTACTGACCCCAATCAGAAGTATCCGCTAAATTTACAACAGCTACAGCAATTATCAAAATCATTACAGCAATTTGCTCAGGTAGATTCTGATTTAGAACAATTTTCTGAAGGGATTACCCGTGGTTTAGCTTCTTGGCAGCGATTGCAAGATAACTTGCTCAGTTGGATGTACGAGCAAAAAGAATCTCTGGGATTTGGCGGCGTACCGGGAGAACGTGGCCCTTGGGCAAGTTGGGCAAAACAACTCAATAGTGAGTTACCCCAATCACTGCTTCGCACCTTGGCTAGGGAAGAATCGGTAATAGAGTTTACCGAGCGACAACGAGGAATCACCCTCAGAGATTGGGTGGAAATGGCATTGATTTTACAGTACTTGCAACGGGGACTAATTAACTGGTTTGACCAACAAGCTTACGATGTGAAAGCGGGGCCAAAGTTGTCCATTTCTACTTTCTTGACCTTTGCAGTGATTTGGAGTCAGTTAGCAAGTGGTTTTGGCAGCATTGGAAAAGTATACGGCGATGCCTGTTCTCAAATCATGCTCCAGATTTTACGAACCTTTGCCCAGCGTCCGTATTTTCCCTTTTACGGCGGGATTTTTGCCTCTTTTACTGGTACTTATTTGCGAGATGCCCTCGATTATTTAGATGAGCCGCTGCGAAAAGGCGAAGGAACCCAAGAAAAGGCGCGAATTTTGACTCTTTTAGGTTATTCTCAACGTGCTTTGGGACAATACCAGCGCTCTATCGACTTTCATCAGCAGGCACTAGAGATCGCTAGGAATGCAGGCGATCGCGCTTGTGAAATTGCCAATCTCAACCACCTCAGCCGCACATACGTGCAACAGCAAAATTATGCTGAGGCAATTAACTACAGTCAACGAGGATTAATACTGAGTCGGCAAGCAGGCGATCGCACAGGAGAAGCAAACGCGCTGGTAAATTTAGGTTACAGCGAAGTCATGCAAGCTCAAGAATTGGAAAACTTAGAACCAGAAACTTATGAAGCCGCAATTAATTATTTGGAACAAGGTTTAAAATTATCAGAAAAATTAGGCGATCTTCAAAGTAAAGCCTTATGTGTCAGCAGTTTAGGAATTGCCTATCTAGTAATTGGACAACACCAAACCGCAATTAAATATCTCGAAGATGGCTTTAAAACAGCGCAAGTTTCCGGTGATTTGTATCTACAGGGGCGGAACTTAGCTTATTTGGCAGAAGCTTATTATCATCTGCAAAATTCGGAAAAGACTGTTTACACAGGCTGCTTGGGAATGTATCTTTTAGAGCAAATTGCTTCTAGTGAGTGGCGACAACCAGCAGGGTTACTGACAATTTTGCAAGGACAGATAGGGACAGAAGCTTTCCACAAGTTCTTACAGCAACATCGCCCGAAAATTATTGCGATTATCGGTGTAGATGGGTATGATCACATTCCGCAATTGTTAGAAGAATACAAGCAAGATATGTAATACCAATTTGAAAAAAGAATGCGACAAATAGACCATCTTGTAGAGACGCGATTCATCGCGTCTTTACTTTACCCAAGAATGTGTTGTAATCATTAATTGAATAATCATTAATTGAATTGGTATAAGAAAGTATTGACAAAGAGTTAAATCTTAACCCAAGTGCATTGCGGTATAAATGTTACACAGACAACTGAATTTTGCTGTAGATTCAGGAAGTTTACTTCTTTTCTATTTGGTAAGCCTGCAATAGATATTCACCATTGAAATGAATCAGGTGAGTAGAATCTTCAGCAACCCAAACATCTGTTTCCCAAGCAATCTCTGCCAGATATGCCACCATTGCCTTACGACTGAGAAATGTTGTTACCATCACCAGAGGTATTTCGGCAGTTCTAAATAGGGCTTGCTGAAAAAAAAGAGAAGGTTACAGTCTCTAGATTCTCAGACC
>NZ_JBDNJQ010000027.1:0-62817 GCF_051172895.1 Nostoc sp. CALU 1950
CATTCACGAGGATTAAAGGTGGATGAATCCAGTTCAAAGACTCATTCACGAGGATCAAAGGTGGATTAATCCAGTTCAAAGACTCATTGTTGCATTATAAAATGTATGCCCAATGCCCCATGCTCAATACCAATTAAATTTTAGGCGAACCGAGAGCATTCAATAATAGCAGTGACCACGGCATTTTAATATCAGGTATGAGCCATGAGTATTGTCTTAGTACAGGCAATGCAGCTGGCAGTACAAAACGTAGAGAACGTAGCGATGCAGGCTGATCGCCATTCTCATCGACAATTCCATATTTCTTAGCTAGTTCAGCAACAATCTGCACACGTCCTGTACGGCTCATAACATTTGGCTCACAAGCAAGTGCAGCAATCACCCGTCCAGTTAATAAGGGAGTTTCCCAGTTATAGCGATCGCTAATTAATGAGTTTTTTGGGTCAGTAGCATTAGTTTGATTCATTTCCGAAGCAAAACGGGCAAAAAGCTCAGTACCAACAATACCTGGCCAAATTGAAACAGAAGCAACATTATAAGGCTTGAGTTCAACAGCCATATCAGCAGCTAGGCGATCGCAAGCGGCTTTACCAACACCATAAGCTGTATTAAAAATATAAGACATACTACCCCACGAGGAAATGGTGCAAATTAGTCCAGAATTACGCTTAGTCATCATTCGGGCTGCAAAAATACTCGCAACATAATGGCTACGAAGACCAACATTGTTACTAGCATCCCAAAGACTTGGTTCACAATCCCAAAAGGGCTGCCCATAAGCGTCTCTTAATGCTTGAACTCCTGAGTAAGCATTATTTACCAGTAGGTCGAGTTGTCCATCCTGCTCATCTTGAATGCGATCGAAAAGCAAACGTACCTGTTCATCGTCGCTGTGGTCTACTTGAACAGGAATGCATACACCACCGACTTCCTCAATAGCTAATTGAGTGTCACCAAGACTTCCTGAAACCGCATCACTGGAAGAGTTGTTGAGGCTGCGACCTGTAATGTATACAGTTGCACCTGCTTCACCAAGGCCAATCGCAATTCCCCTACCAATTCCCCGTGTAGCCCCTGTGACCAAAGCCACTTTACCTTCAAGGTGTTTCATGATTGCTCATTTGTCCCTAATCTTTTACAAGCTAGTGCGTAAGTCCTGTTTATAAAATACCTACAGATAGAAGGAAACAAAACAGATGAACGCTACAATCTATCAGGAAAGCAAAGAAATAGTTAAATCCAAAGTGCCTTCATGACGGCTAACTTGACATCTATAACGACATTTGACTTTGTGACTATGCTATCCCAGGCTGCGGCGGCCTATCGAGGAGAGAGAGGTACACGCCCTAGTGCTGAAATATTAGTAACTGCGTTGCTACAAGCAGAAAAAGCTGCCAAGCAGCAACGGTTGACTTATCCGTTTGAGTCTCTTGTCGGTAAATGGCAACTTTGCTTTGTTACTGGTACTAAAAAAGCGAGAAAGCGTGGGGGAATTTTATTAGGCAAGGGTTTGTATGTACCCAAGTTTATTGCAATCCATGTTTCCTTTGATGCCACTTTGCAACAGGATTCAAATCGAGGCGAAATTAGTAATCAGGTTGAATTTGGCCCAGTTTTATTGAAGCTCACGGGGCCAGTGCAATATTTAGGTAAGAAAAATTTATTGGCGTTTGACTTTAACCAGATGCTTATCAGTCTGTTTGGTCGTGTTGTTTACAACAGACCAATCCGTGCTGGTCAAATTCAAACAGAAGATTTCTACAACCAGCCCATAGCTAAATTACCCTTCTTTGGCTTCTTTTTAGTGACGGAAGATTTCATTGCAGCTCGTGGTCGTGGAGGAGGATTAGCATTTTGGATTCGAAAAGTTTAAAGACTTTTTCAGGAAATCAGGCAGTTTTACTGAAAGCGAGAGGGAAGAGGAGTTGACTTTTTTCTTTCATTCGTAGCGGGTGGTGCATGGAGTTCGCCTAATTTGGTCTTTTGTCTTGCCTTGTCAAAGAAGTATATGCTACTATTGATAATTGTGTGGTTAAGGACGTATAGCTCAGTTGGTTAGAGCGCTACGTTGACATCGTAGAGGTCACTGGTTCGAATCCAGTTACGTCCATTTTGTATTTGTACAGCTACAGATTAGTGTCGTTAGAACTAGTTGACTTGGCTGTTTGAGAATTTTATCCTTCGCTGAAGTTGGCGTTCGACGGCTTCTTTTGGGGTTTGGACTGAGATGTTGTAGTTGGTAAATTGTGCGATCGCATCATCGTATACTTTTTTTAGCAAGGTTAAGTCTCTCCAATCCTTGGCGTAGATAGGGTGTTTGCTTTCTCATTTCAGTAGATTCTGTAAGCAAAAAGCCATATTACTTTCTCAAAATGCTTGATTGCTTTCTCATTTCAGTAGATTCAGCAAGCAAAAAGCCATATTGCTTTCTCAAAATGCTTGATTGCTTTCTCATTTCGGTAGATTCAGCAAGCAAACTGGATTTTGCTTGCTCACTTCAGTAGATTCCGCAAGTAAACTGGAGTTTGCTTTCTCATTTCGCTAACAATATTTTTCCATTGACTCCATAACTTCTAAATTCTGTTGTATTTTAATCGAAACAGAATTCAGGAGTCAGGAACCAGAATTCAGTTGGGTATTTTGAACTTCATGGTGGATGAATCCAGGGCGTTTTTGCACTCTCACTAAATCTGCATTAGTGGTCAACAAGACAGTGGCGGGTCTGAATCCCTCACTGATAGCGTAGCGTTGAGTCCGCGTTCACTTTTAGCGTCTCGTAGAGAGCATCTTCATTCTGACTCCTGAATTCTGACTTCTGAATTCTTCTTCAATTAATTTTTTAATTTTTTTGCTCATATCATACAACTTATACGCTATTCAACCGTTTGCTCAAACATGATTTCTAACACTAAGATGTCATGCTAACAATAATTAACAAATTAAATAAAACCAAGTGAAATAAATGGCTAATACTGTTGATAATGCCGTTACCGCTGGTTCTTTTAGCAGCCTTGTCGATGCAATCAAGGCTGCTAATCTGATAGATACTCTCAAAGGTGTTGACTCGTTTATCGCCTCTGCATCCACAGATCAAGCTTTTGCAAAGCTTCCAGCAGATACTGTAGAAACATTGCTTAACAATATTAATAAGCTTCAGGAACTTCTGACCTATCATGTTGTTTCTGGCAAGATAATGCCCATAAAGCCGATTGGAGGTTCAAGTTTGAAAATTGATCCTTTCCATAATGTGAACGTAAATCATACCCCACAGTCTCAAAACCCAATGCTGTTGATGATAACGGTGTCATCCACATCATTGTTGATTCCTCAGGTAACAAATGTATAGATAACGAATCATGTGTGTGAGCTAGAAACTATTTATAGTAACTACTTCACAAGTGTCTAGATATATTTTAAGTAACTCAACCAAGTTAAATGTTATACCTCTCCCCAAACCTCTCTCCTAAGAGGAGAGAGGTTTGTTTTATATTTTGTCAGGTTGTTTCACTTAGTAAATACTTTAGACGGGGACATTATTTATCTTCAAATTTGCCCGATCAATAAAAACAACATCAGTTAAATTAATTTAACAATTTATGCTTTCAAAAAGAACCATTGTTTTAATTGAGGTATTGGCAACGCTTAAAGTGTATGAGATAAACGTATAACGTTTGAGTTTGTCACAAAAGTTTAAAAACTTGATAGTAACTCTGGAATTTTGTATAACTTTAAGCAAGTAAAATGTTATTATCACAACAACAGCTATAAAATTGCAGATATTTATAAAAGTTAAAGTTTATGATTTCAGGAGCAGGGTTTTTGTCCTATGGTCAAGCGATCGCTCCAAGCATCAATCATTGGAATCCAACAGGCTAAAAGAGCATTTACTCTCAAGGGGTGGACACAAGACAATCTAGCAGCAGAAGTCAACCTCAAGACTAGACAACCAATTTGGCGGTTTTTCAGTGGTCGTCCGGTTGAGCGTCATACCTTTATTGAGATTTGTTTGATTTTGGAACTGAATTGGCGGGAGATTGCTACCAATCCTCCGGCAGAATTCTTGGAACTAGAAGAATACGCCCAACCTCCTGTGCTAGATATTGATAGATTAGTGCAACAGGTGCGATCGCAACGCTTCGACAAAATTCAAGACCAGTGTGGTATTTTGCAGTTATTGGATATCAGCCGTCCTGTTGCGATCGATGACATATATATAGATGTGAATATTTTGGAGGAAATTGCCAGTCAACAGTGGTTAGAAATCACCGAACTGCAAAAACTTGATCCCAAAGAATTTGACCGTTTTGGCTTAGGTGAGATTGGCTTAAACCAGATACCTGGTAGACAGGCAGTTGAAACACACTCCAAGCTCAGGGTGCTAGGCAAACCAGGAGTAGGTAAAACCACCTTTTTGCAACATCTCGCCATTCAATGTAACCAAGGCGCATTTGCGGCAAATCATGTGCCGATATTTATCACACTGAGAAACTTTGCCCAAGAGTATAAGATTACCAACGACTTCAGCCTATTAAAGTACATCCGCCAGGAGTTTATCACATCCGGAATTTCAGATCCCTCAGTCATCGAAACCTTGTTTAGTGCAGGCAGAGTGTTATTGTTGCTTGATGGCATGGATGAAATTCTTAACCAACAAAGCAATGCTGTCTTAAGCGAAATTCGTAGATTTTCAGAGAAGTATCACAAAAATAAATTGGTAGCCACCTGTCGAACAGCATCTCAAAGACTTAGACTCCGAGGCTTTACCGATGTTGAAATTGCCCCATTTACCTCAGAACAAATCCAAGCCTTCGCTCAAAAATGGTTTGTTGCCTTTAGCAAGACCAATACTCAAGATGGTCAGGCACAGTCCAGTGAGTTTATTCAGAAGCTAGACTTAGCTGAAAACTGGCAATTTCGCCAACTCGTCGTCACACCCTTATTTCTGCATCTTGCCTGCTGGGTGTTTCACGGTCAAGAAAAATTTCCGACTAAGCGGACTGACTTTTATAAGCAAGGTTTAGACCTTCTATTGGGTAAATGGGATGAAGCTAAAGGCATTGAACGAGATAACATTTACCGAGGATTTTTGTTACCACAAAAGCTTAAATTATTGAGTCAGATTGCAGCCGCGACATTTGAGGAAGGTCAGTACTTTTTTGAGCAACGCATCGTTGAGCAATATATTGGTGACTATATTCAGAATTTGACCAACGTGCCAATGGATGCAGACGAACTGCAAATAGAAAGCGAAGCAGCCCTAAAAGCAATTGAGGCTCAACATGGGCTACTAGCAGAACGGGCGCGGGGAATTTTTTCTTTCTCCTATCTGGCCTTTCAAGAATACTTCACAGCCAGGAAAATCGTTGCCAGCCATAACCTAGAGGCATTTGGGCAAGCACTCGGAGGTCTGGTCAGTCATATCACCGACCCGCACTGGCGCGAAATCTTCTTATTAACCGCCACCATGCTTCGGAGTGCAGACTCTTTAGTACAGTTGATGAAGCAACAGATTGATGCACTAGTTGCCCAAGACGCTTATTTACAAGAGTTTTTAGCATGGGCTAGTCAAAAATCTCGCAGTATTCCCACCCAAGCAAAAGATGCGACAGTTCGAGCATTTTACCTGGCCTTAAGTCGGACTCCTCACGTAGCTCCTCACTTTGCTCTAGCTAGCAGCCTCGACCAAGGAATGTTTCTAGATGCCGCATTAGATGACCTGCTGCTGGAATGTGCAATTGATGGGAACCAGGACTTTGCCCACATTCACGCCTGTGGAGATGCTCTGTCAATCATTCTGGGCATTGTTCTGGATGTCGGACTCCATAAATCCCTGCAACAACTCTCTGACCAATTTCCAAATTCTCGTCAAAGTCAAGAACGGTTTCAGCTATGGTTGCAGACAAACTATTCAGCCTGGGCTGAACAGTTAAAAAAGACGATCATTAATTATCGCAACATTAACCACCAGTGGCAGTTTAGTACTGAACAACAGCAAGTGTTACAATATTACTACGATGCTAATCAGTTACTACTCGATTGCCTGCATAGCAATTGTGAAGTAACCGCCGCTATCAGGCAAGAAATTGAAGCCACCTTATTGTTGCCTCAGAAGGAACTTGAGGATAGGGAATGGCAATAGTTCCGTTGATTAACCCTTTAGAGAAAGTTAAATTACCCCCCTTAATCCCCCGATGCATTGGGGGAAAAAAGAAATCTAGTTCCCTCCCCTTTGCAAGGCTACGGTGTATACACATCTCTACACACGACTCAAAACGTCATGTGATCCTCCTAAATCCTCCTTAAAAAGGAGGACTTTGAGAGATTTTTGCCTGCCTTTTTAAGGGGGGTTGGGGGGGTCTAAAACGTTTTGCTACCGACTAGAGGACTTTTAAAACATCTTCTTACAGACAAAGCAGAGATTTTTGTAACTTGAAAAGTTTTCCTACGTTTTGTGTCGTAATTAATCAACTCATTTAGGAAATCAAACAACACTTGCTCATAGTATAAGAACATAACCTAGCAATTTTAAGCATTTAAGTGGTTTTCTGGTACTTTTTATTTGACCTATTCGGTTCTCTGCTCTCTTTAAGACTAAGGATTTTTCAGATCACTTTGCAATTAAAGCCTTAATCGCAGGTCTTATTATGAATTTCATCAATGACTATTGCTTGGCAGTTGGGATACTCAAAGGTGTACAAGTACTTGTTGTAGACAATGATCGCGATAGTAGAGATTTGTACGCATTTTTACTCAAAGACCTGAGCGCAAATGTGATTACCGCTGGTTCAGTAAAAGAAGCTTTAGAAACCCTGAGTTGGTTTACACCCAACATCCTTGTCTGTGAAATTAGGTTTTTAGGTGAAAGTATTTATACATTGCTCAATATATTGAGTGCTATGGAAGCAGACAATGGTAATCATATTCCAATCATTGTGACTTCGACATCTACCACAGGTACTCATGACCAAATTCCAGATGTAGAGTTTGAAGAATATTTACTTAAACCATTCGACCTGGACAAATTTATTTCCATAATTAGGAATCAAATACAGAAAAATATGGCGGAAAATATTCGCCACGATGTACTAGTTTTACAGTAGTAGATCAGTTTAAGCGTCTATGTTGCTTGCCCGCAGCATCATAAATTTCTGGACTGTATAGCTAAAGTCGTTTAGTGCTGGAAAATGAAACTTGTATGATCGTTGTTGAAGTTCCTCTTTCGCAATGTTATGAGCGAATTACAGACCCAACTAGCAACCGATACCTGGATAGCAGCAACTTGGGATGAATATATCCAAATAATTGAAAATCCTGCCTACCAAAAAGCCAAGGGCTACTACCACAATGGACACATGAGGATTGAAATGCCACCAGTCGGGAATGACCATGCCAGCGACCATACAATTATTCTCTTTGCTGTTAACTTGTTTGCCAGTATCAAAGGTATTGCTCTAAATGGTAAGGATAATTGTACATATCGGAAAGCAGGCTTTAAGGAAGCGCAACCTGATGTGTCTTACTATATTGGTGAAAATGCGGGTGTCATTCCTTATGGAACTTCAATCATTAATCTAGATATATATCCACCATCAGATTTAGTTATTGAAGTTGCGAATACTTCACTTGCTGATGATCAAGGTGAAAAACGGCTTTTGTACGAAGATTTAGGAGTGAAAGAATACTGGATTTTAAATGTCCAGAATGTCCAAGTTATGGCTTTTGCCATTGAGAACCAAGGTAGTAGGCGAATTACAGAATCTCAGGTATTACCAGGATTAGCAATTTCTTTATTAAACGATGCATTACGACAGACTCGCCAAATAAATCAAAGTCAAGTTGGTGCTTGGTTATTAACCCAATTTCAGCAATAAGTACAAACTGCCTTGGGGTAGGGAATGGGGAATGGGGAAAAAGATACAGAGCAACTAATGCCTGATTGCACCATAGCAATCCTATGAGATTTGTGAGAATTGCAAGTCATAGAATCTCACGAATGGTTCAGGATTGCACTAATACATTGTGGCTAAAGTCACCCATTCAGGTGAAGACATACAGAAATACTAATGCCTAGTATGAAGGAAGATTAAGCAACTATGAAGCACATTATGCGTCTAGTTGTTAATTGACTCATAAAAATTTAATCCTAAAGCTTTAACAACTCCGTATTTTCAACTTATCTCTAACTAAAAGCTACTCTTATATAGCAAGATTTACAGGCTTCTTTAATATGGCTACGCACATAGAAATTCCAGTTATTGGCAAAGTTAAGTATCCATTACGCTGGCTGATGGGGCTGATGGCAGGGGGTGCTTTGCTTGTGGGTACAGTTACAACCTACACCTTGGTAAAACAAGGGACAAACAAAGAAGATATTGCTCAATTAACTGTGCCAGTGGCAGCACAAAATGTGACATTGCGGATTACAGCTAGTGGGAAAGTCGTGCCAGTTCAGAGCGTCAATATTAGTCCGAAGAACCCCGGTGTGCTGTCGCAATTATACGTGGAACAAGGCGATCGCATTCAACAAGGGCAAATTCTCGCCCGGATGGATAGTGCCAGCATCGAAGCCCAAAGGAGCCAGTACCGTGCCAACTTAGCCCAAAGTCAAGCACAGCTAGCCCAAGCTGTTGCTGGTAGTCGTCCTCAAGAAATCGCTCAAGCTAGGGCGCGATTAGCACAAGCTCAAGCTCAACTAGCTGCGGCTAAGGCTGGTAATCGTCCTCAAGAGATTGCTCAATCTCAATCACAAGTGGATGCGGCTCAAGCAAGGGTGAATTACACCAGTGAACAGGTAAAGCGTTATCAATACTTATATAAAGAGGGAGCAGAGAGAAAACAATTACTCGATCAAGCCATCAGTGACGACAAAAGTGCTAGAGCTAGTTTAGAAGAAGCTAAAAAACGATTGTCGTTAGTCCAAAGTGGCACTCGGACTGAGGAAATCGACCAACGCCAAGCAGCTGTCAATGAAGCACGAGCAGCATTGGTACTCTTAGAAGATGGCACTCGTTCTGAAGAAATTGTCCAGCGTCAAGCAGCAGTTGCATCTGCTGAGGCTCAATTGAAGGGTGTGCAAGTGCAGTTAGATGAGACTATTATTCGCGCTCCTCTTTCGGGAATTGTTACTCAAAAGTATGCTGATCCAGGGGCGTTTGTTACACCCACAACTTCTGCTTCTGCTAGTGCGTCGGCAACTTCCAGTTCAATTGTGGCTGTAGCAAGGGGTTTAGAAGTATTAGCTCAAGTTCCCGAAGCCGATATTGGCAGAATTAAGCAGGGACAGCAAGTGGAAATTGTCGCCGACGCTTATCCCGATCAAGTTTTTAAAGGTAAAGTGCGCCTGATTGCTCCCGAAGCAGTGGTGGAACAAGGTGTAACATCCTTCCAGGTGCGGGTTGCTCTCGATACTGGGACAGATGAGCTGCGTTCTGGACTAAATGTGGATCTGACTTTCTTAGGCGATCGCGTTAATAATGCCTTAGTATTACCAACGGTGTCAATCGTCACCGAAAAGGGTCAAACTGGGGTACTCATACCAGATGCAAACAATAAACCCCAGTTCCGCGAAGTTACAATTGGGGCGCAAATCCAAAATCAAACTCAGATTTTAGGGGGAATTAAAGAAGGCGATCGCGTTTTTGTGAACCCACCTAAAGACTACAAAATTGAAAAAGCGAAAGAACAGAATAATTCGTAATTCGTAATTGTTTAAGATATGAATTTTTTAGAAAGTGTCCAAATGGCGGGGAAAACTCTGCTATCGAATAAGCTGCGTAGCGCCCTCACTATGTTGGGTATAGTTATTGGCAACGCCTCAGTGATTGCCATGATTGGGATTGGCGAAGGTGGGCAAAAGTTCGTTAATAAACAGCTGGAGTCACTAGGGCCAAATGTGCTATTTGTACTGCCAGGTAATCGAGAAACTCAGCGGATATCCTTTGAAGTGCCAAAAACTCTGGTGTTGCAAGATGCGGAAGCGATCGCTTCTCAAGTACCAACAGTAGTAGGAGTTGCGCCAGAGTTAAACAGAAGACAGGTAGTTACATACCGCAATAAAAACACCGATGTCAACATCATTGGCACAACTCCCAGCTTCCTATCAGTGCGGGATTTTGAAACTGCCAAAGGTAGGTTTTTCTCTGAGGTAGACATCAAGCGAAGTAACCAAGTTGTAGTGCTGGGTGGAGACTTGGCAGAAAAACTATTTGGCAGTAGTAACCCGATAGGACAGCAATTGCGAGTTGGAAATACCAGTTTTCAAGTGATTGGGACGCTAATAGCCAAAGGTTCCAGCGTGGGAGCAGATTATGATGATGCTGCTTTAATACCGATTACGACTTCAGCAAACCGACTTGTGGGAAAGAATTCTCCTTATGGTATTGCTTTAGATTATCTTGTTGCTGCCGCTAGTGATTCCGATAGCGTGGATGCAGCAGAATTTCAAATTACTAATTTGCTGCGTCTACGGCACAAAATTAATGGCGAAGATGACTTTACTATTCGCACCCAGAAAGATGCTTTGCAAACTGTCGGTCAAATTACAGGTGCATTGACAATTATGCTAGCTGCGATCGCAGGCATATCGTTATTTGTCGGCGGCATTGGCATCATGAATATTATGCTAGTTTCCGTTACCGAACGCACCCAAGAAATCGGATTGCGAAAAGCGATCGGGGCAACTGAGCAAGATATTTTGCTACAGTTCATCATTGAGGCAGTGATAGTTTCCGCAGCTGGCGGTTTAGTTGGGACTGCGGTTGGTATTAGTGGCATCCTATTAGTGGGAGCCTTGACACCTTTAGAAGCGAGTCTTTCTCCTGTAGCGATTACTATGGCAGTTGGTGTCTCTGGAGGTATTGGTTTATTTTTTGGCGTTGTTCCTGCACGTCGCGCCGCTAAACTCGACCCCATTGTGGCTTTGAGAAGTGCTTAGTAAGGAGTGCTGAGTAATGAGTGCTGAGTGCTGAGTAATAATACGCGATGTGCAACTTAATATTCTGACCTCTCTCCAAACCTCTCTCCTTTTAGGAGAGAGGCTTTGATTTTTGCTACCCAACGCTAGTAGGGAAGGGGTTGGGGGTTAGGTTTGAGATAAAGTCGCACATGGCGTTAATAATCGCACTCAGCACTGTTTACAAAAGGATTAAAACTTTTGCGATAGAGTGCTAGGCATTGCAGAACGAATTGCACTAATAAAATTTTGGGCATAATTCTGCGTTGAAAAATCGAGGGCGCGTTGTCTGGCGGCTACTCCCGCACTCCGGGCAAATTCTTGTTCGTCAAGATAGCGGAGAATTGCGATCGCTAATTTATCCGCATCGCCGTAAGGTGTTAATAGTCCATTCATCCCATCAGTAATAATCTCTGTCGGGCCGCCTGCATCTCCAGCAATCACAGGTTTACCCAACGCCATCGCCTCAATAATCACAATCCCAAACGGCTCTTTATCCGATGCATGAACGAATACATCCATCGCCTGTACCCACTCTGGGATATTACGCTGTAGCCCAGCCATAATTACTTGCTCTTTCAAGCCCAAAGTAGCGATTTCAGTTTTTAAGAAGTCCTCATAATCCGGCTCCAAATCATGCTTACCGCCAACCACAACACAATGGGCATCGGGATACTTCTGTAAAATTTTGGGCATTGCTTGCACCAGTACGTGCATTCCCTTCCATCGTTGCAATCGTCCAACAATTCCAATCAACGGCCCGTGTAAAGGTAAGCCCAGTTTCCGGCGTGCTTCTTCTGGAGTTGGTAAAGCATTAGGCTCAAATCGGTCTAATGCGACACCAGGATAAACCAAAGGTGTTGGTCTGTGGGGCCAAATCTCTGCCTGTGCTTGTTTACCATCTTGAGAAAGAGTGATAATTGCCCGCGCTGGGATTAAAGTAGCGAATCGCACTAACCAAGTCTTATCACTAGGTACTTCTAGTTGATACCATATAGCAGGTAAGCCCGCCAGCATTGCCGCCAAACCTCCAGATATATGCGTGATCCACATCCAATTGACAATTATATCTGCACGTTCGCGGCGTGCGATCGCAGCTATGCGAAAAACAGCGCCAACAAAACGGTGGATTTGGCGTAAACGTCCACTTTCCACAACTCGCGTATCAATACCAAGAGACTTTACTTGTTCGACCATCGGGCCGTCTTCTAAAAATATCACCAGCCACTCAACACCAGCATTACGTCCCTGCTGCACCAAATCCCAAAGCATCATTTCACCGCCACCTCGTTGTTCAGCTAGCGGCATTACAATAATTACTTTCATAATCTATATCATTCCTATTTAAGTTATAAGTTTCGTCTTTTAACAAAATCCAATGACTAATGACAAATGACCAATGACCAATGACTAATGACCACTTAACGAATTATTTTGATGTTGATAATATTTATGTCCCGCCATAGCCATAGCTAAAAATCCCCAAAGAATCATTCCTGCGACGCTTAACATGCCACTACCAATAACTAGCTGAGTAGCAGAACTAATACCAATGGCACGGGCAGCACTGATAAAACTATCAAAACGACCTTCACCATATTTGCTGACACTAATAATTAAAAAAATTAATCCACCCATATAAAAGATGGCTCCAAACCAACCAAGGGTGAAAAACATATCTAAAATACCGCTATCAATTACCACCACTTCAATTTGACCGGTTTTTTCGTTGACTTTCCAAATATTTCCTAACCCATTACCTAAACCATTAGAAAGGGCTAAACCAAGATTTTTGTCATAACTTCCCGATCTATCTTTAAAGCTGTTATCTTCTTCAAGATTGGAAAATGTTTCCAAACGCGCTGCAACAACGCCAGCAATTGGCTCGATAGTTGTCAATGGCACAACACAAATTGCCATCACCACAATTATGGTGATTAGGCGCATTTGAATCCGGGTTTTGACTGAACCCATAATCAAAATTATTCCTAATAACCAGCCCCCCCAATTAGTACGTGCTTGTGTCAGCAGAAAAGACAAGTAACCAACAGCTGAAGCAGGGAAAATTAAGTTTCCTGAACTGGTAAATAACAATAGCAATCCAGCTTGCATGACGGAACCAAAGGGGCCGACTGAGTGCAATGTACTCCAGACGCGCATCCCGAAAGGCACAGGGTTTCCAGAACTCATGAATAGTTTTGATTCTATGAGCCAATACCTGTCCCACTCTGGAGCTACAACGAATTGGTATACGCCATAAGCTCCTAAAATCAACACACACCATAGGAATGTTCGCTGAATGTTTTGGCGATAGCTGGGATAATCTCGCCAATTAGTAAATAAGTGAAAAGCGAAGATGATCGGACTGAGCCAATCTAGTAAACCGCGAGCTACAGGGATAGGTGGGTTATAAATCAGACCGATTAGAAACCCATAAAAGACTCCAATAAAAGCCAAAACAAAGGGTAATCCCCCTTGGCGAGAGGCGCGGGGAAAGTGTCGTAAAAAAGTTGCTATGGTGACAAACACCACCAAATAGGGTGCTATGAGCATTTGACGGCTAGCATCCCAGCCAACTCGATAGTCAACTAAGCGGGTAGCTAAGGGCGTAAGAAACCAGATCCACCAGGTAAAGCTAATGTAGAGAATGGGATGCCGCAAGTATAAAAACACGGCTACTACTAAAGCTGTCACTGGATAAATTAGGCGTAATGCAGCAGTAGCCCCAGCAAAATAGCAAACTACAGTCAGTAATAGAAAACCTGCGATCGCCATCCAACCCTGTAGCGATCGCTCTTGGGGAGAATAGTTTTCTTGTGAAAAACTATTAAAAAGTATCTGTCTAGAATTCATTCAATTTTATATTTTGGACTTACCAAAGGTTTGTAGTAAGCACTTTAGTGCTTAAAAAATAAGGACTAAAGTCCTTACTACGAACTTATTTTTTAATTACGAATTACGAATTACGAATTCTTTATATCCTTGCCAACGTCCACGCCAAGATGCTAGTAATTTTTTCCCCGCCAACTGCCCTTGGCTAGGTAAAAATCTCAACCATTGTACGAAGCCCAAGCTATCGCATGTACCCACGAATATTGCCCAGAATAAAAATACAATCCGGCGGATAAATGGCAAATGCTCTAATAAAACTAAGGTTTCATTATGGACTAAATTAATAAAGGCAACTTCATTAAAGTTATTGCGCTGATCTTCATCAAAACGTTGTGCTGGATAGTGATCTACAGCAACGTTAGGATCATAAATTATCTTCCAACCAGCCCGCTTTAATGCGAGAGTGAATGCCATTTCAAAGTGTACTTGCGCTCCAGTACCACGCATCCGCTCATCAAAGCGTAATTGTCCGATTGCCTCTTTACGAAAACTCATGTTTACGCCCTTGAGAATATCGACTTCGCGCGGTTCTCCCACTCCCAGATGATGGTTGCCAATCACTCGCCCAAACCACTGCAACTGTCCGACCACTGGACGGGATGCGTCTTCTAATTTGCTGCCGTGGTGTATCCAATCACGCCCTCCCAGACCGCCGAGGCGACTATCTGAGGTAAAGTAAGCGGCGATGCGCTCTAACCAATCTGGGTGAGGTGCGGCATCATCATCAGTAATGGAAACAATATCGCCTTCCACTGCTGCCAATCCGGCGTTAAGGGCTGCTACTACCCCCGGTTGTGTAACTTTCACAGTATGCAGTGGCAAGTTGGGCGCGTTTAATTGCGCCAGGAATTGCCAAGTTTCTGCATCCGTATCGCGGACAACCACTATCACCTGATCAACGGGTTTAATTTGCTCCTGTAGCGCCAAAAGGCAGCGTGAGAGGTCTTGTGGACGGCGATAAGTCGGTATCAGAACTGTGTTCCGCATTCTTGCTTAACTCCTCGAATAGATCCACATAAGTTTGTGCCATAGTAATCCAGCTATGTTGTTCTGCCACAGAACGAGCTACTTGACCCATTTGTTGCATCAATGGGACATCGCTCACCAAGGACATCAGCGCCACAGCTAAAGCATCAATATCATCTGAGTCGGGTAAGACGATGCCACATTCTGGTGTCACCAACTCTGCACCTCCGGTAGCTGTGGCAGTAATTACTGGTAGTCCTGAAGAAAGTGCTTCTAACAATACGAGGCTACAAGCTTCATATCGGGAAGGAAAAATAAATAAATCTACTGACCGCATAATTTCGGGGATATCACGACGATATCCGAGAAAATGCACGCGATCGCTTAACCCCAAGGAAGCTGCCAGTTGAGGGAAGGGACTACCTTCGATATGACCCACCACCGCCAAATGTAAATCGGGAACTTTCACCAAGGCGTGCAGTATGGTATCTAAGTTCTTTCTGGGTGTGCGGATGTCTCCAGCGAACAATGCTAGGGTGACATTTTCCGGTAAACCTAATTTTTGGCGATTGCTTTGTCCGGGGGCAAACTCTTCTAAATCAACGCCATTGACAATTACGCGAATCCGAGAACGAGGTACACCAATATTGACTAATTCATGACCGATTTTTTCCGATACAGCCACAACAACCTGCGCTTTTTGGAAAGCCTGTTTTTCCCAATGGGCATTAAAAGCCGTAAACAGCCATTGGTAGAAACCATATAAGTCTCGGCGGTTGCGGGAAATATGAACAGGCGATCGCAACCATGAACTGTGGACAAAATGTACAGCATTCACATCAGCCGCAGCCAGATTAATTGCTCCATTGACTTTAACTAAATCAATTTCAGAGCGATGTTGACGTAACCAATCTGCACTTTTTTGAGCAAATACAAAATTACGCAAAAATTCTGTGGGATAGCCTTTGACTGGAATTTTAATCCAATTAACTTGGCTATTATTTTCTAATTCTGGAGCAACTTCACTAGCTAATAATGTCAGGTGATGGCCACGACGAATTGCTTCATTAGCAACCTCATAGTTTACCCGCCCCTGACCATCACCTTTTTTGATTTTATGAGTAACAATACAAAGTTTCATACTCTATTTTCCTTAGTAATATCAACTCACACAAAGATACAAATATGTAAAAGAAGAGTTGAAAAGAATCTTCTTTTTATTCTCTCTTGCTCCTTTGCATCTCTGCGATAGCCTGTGGCAAGCAGGCTCTACATCTAAGTTAAAAACAACAACTTCTAAAGGTAAAATATGATTACTTTATGATTGCTGACTCCTGAATTCTGACTTCTGAATTCTTCTTCATTATTTTGGTATTTTCATTAACTTACTTGCCACAACTCGCGGCGTGAAACTAAGAGTAAGTGCCGCTATAGTTCGCACATCAAATTTTTGTTGATTCAGCACTTGCCAAAAATAAGGACGTGCTGCGGCTATTTGTTCACTTCGCAGCAAACCAATACCCAAAGTGGTATTAGCTTCTAACCATTTCCGTTGAAAATAAGTTTTAAAGTGCTGTAAGCGAGGGTCTTCCATAAAGACTTGATAACAAAACATTTCGCTTTTAGCTTTGCGAATTTTTGCCTGTACATCTCGACTACCACTGAGCATAGTATCAGTTTGCTCATGGGCGCGATATTGCGTCAATCTTTCGGGATAGTAATAAGCGCTACCACCAGATATACAGCAGAGATAAGTTAAATATAAATCCCACATTCCACCAACTTCTGAGGGAATAGTATCCCAATCAATAAAATTATTGCGAATTACACAAGATGCAGCAGTGGGTATGCTTTTATCTATCAATCCAATTTTATAAAAAGATTGATGAATTCCTTTTGCTAGTTTGTCCCGTTTGTAAGCGCGTGTATTTTCTTCAGTTCCAATTTTATTAATTTTCCCAGATGCATTTATAATATATTGGTCGCAAAAAGCGATAACTAACTCAGAATTTGCTTCAAGTAGTGGTATTAGCTTTGCTAAAAAATCTTCATTCCAGATATCATCATCATGGAGACTAGCAACATATTTACCTCGCGCCATCTTAAAGCCATGCTGCTGATTAGCAAGCATACCCACATTTTGCTGATGTCGCCAAAATCTGATGCGTGAATCACCAAAAGATTCGACAAGTGCTTGAGGATTTTCTGGGCTACAATTATCAGAAATAATAATTTCGATATTTTGATAAGTTTGATTTACAGCACTAGCGATCGCAAGCTTAAGATACTCTGAACGATTATAGGTGGGAATAATAACGCTAACTAAAGGTGCTTCGCATTCTTGCTGCAATGACATATTGTTCTCCCTTGATGTTTTCTAAGTAGAAGATTGCACTAATTGATATTTTTAGCAAACTCAGATTATTTAGCTTGAGGGATGCTATATAACTTTTTCGCCCTCGAAGGAAAGTTAGCTATTGTTTTTGCATAAATTGTTCGCAGATTATTTACATGAGCAGCCATTGTAAATTCTTTCATCAATAAAGCATGACCTTGTATGCCCATATATCGGCTTTTTGGATGATCAGTATACAATTCATGGATCGCATCAGCCAGTTTTTGAATATCATTACCTGGAACAAGAATACCTGTTTCTCCATCTCGTAAATGTTCTGGAATTCCTCCGACTGCACTACCAATTACAGGTCGATAACGAGAGTATGCTTCGAGAGTTACAAGACCAGCAGGTTCAGGCCAAACACTAGGAAAAACGACTGCAAAACACTGTTGATAAAGTTGATTTATTTTATCGCGATCGCACCAACCATGCCAAGTAATTCGGTTATTCAATCCGAGGGTCTTTGCTAACTTTTCTAAGCGGGGTCGTTCCCAGCCTTCACCCGCAATATCAAGTTGAATTTGTGGGTTTGTATGTATTAAGGTTTTGAGTAACCATTCCAGACCTTTATCAGAAACAATTCGTCCAGCAAACAAAATTCTATGATTTTGATGAACTTCTAAACTTAGGGGTGCAGTTTCTATTTTTGGTACAGATATACCACAGTGTAGCGTTACAGTTTGTTCAGGAGGTACACCATTTTGAATTAATTCTTGGCGCACATATTCGCTATTAGCAAGAAAAGTAATTTTTACCTTTTTTAATAAATCTAATAATTGATGAGTGTTTTGAAGTTCTCTAAGAGTTTTTAAGGGTCTACGGCTACCACATTTATCTATTAACTTACCCCAGGTACATCCTAAGTAAGAGAAATTGCGATCGCAGATTGTCCGCTGCTCCGCTAAATACTTTGTGCCACTAGGACAGTAGAATGAGTGATTATGAACGCTGAAAACTGCGGGACATTCGCCTGTAAGCTGCAATAGCAAATCTGGGCTGTGGATATGCAACAGTTTAAACTGGCTTTGATCTATATTCTTGAGCGATTTTATCACGCGATCGCTAACTTCGTGTGGTCGATGTTCAAATAGAGAAGCTAAATAAGTTTCAACTCCCCCGCCTTCACCTACATCAAAATTGGAGCATTGATAAATCAGGTTTGGGTCAATTATTTTCTGGTACATATTTTCTGATATTTTTTAGTATATTTAACCAAGTTTGATAGTTGCTAAAAACTTATTATCTTTGATAATAAGGCTTTAGAATAGTGGTTTTTGGCGATATAATTTCACCAAATTACTGATACAGATACATAGCTAAGTAGAGCGACATGAATAATTTAAGGTTTGTAGTGAGGGCTTCAGCCCTCATTTGAGGACTAAAGTCCTCTCTACGAGATGCTGCGCGAACACTACGAACTAATCTCAAGATTTTTACATTACTTAATCTATTTTGATTTATTCTCGACTACTTACTTAGGGGCATACGGCTGTAGAAATATACAGCCGATTTATAGGTTGTAAGTCTTTGGGTAATCGGATATTGCTTTTAATCCGATTGTCTTACTTCATACTGCATTTGATGATATTTCCAAAGCTTACCTTTGAGTTCCAAAAGTTCTTGATATTTACCTTGTTCTACTATCCGTCCCTGTTCTAAAACTACAACTTTATCTGCTTTAGAAATGGTAGAAAGACGGTGAGCGATCGCAATTACTGTTTTACCAACAGATAGCTTTTCTAATGAATCTTGAATTAAGCGCTCAGATAGCGAATCTAAAGCACTAGTTGCTTCATCCAAAATCAAAATTTCTGGGTTCCTTAGTAAAGCTCGTGCAATAGCAATTCGCTGTCTTTGTCCTCCAGATAATCTAACACCCCTATCTCCTAATTGAGTGTTAAAACCTTCGGGCATTTCTAAAATAAATTCTAGTGCATTCGCTAGTTTAGCCGCTTCTTGAATTTCCTCATTAGTCGCTTCTGGACTTCCGTAAGAAATATTCTCCCAAACATTAGTATTGAAGATAAAAGTATCTTGACTAACAACAGCTATTTTGCGACGTAGAGAGTTAATTTCAAACTGCTGGATATCAATTTCATCAATATACAGATATCCATCTGTAGCATTATAAAATCTTGGTATTAAATCCGCAAGAGTTGTTTTACCAGCACCAGATGCTCCGACTAATGCTGTCATTTTTCCCTTTTCTATAGTCAGGGTAATATTATGCAGCACTAGATTTTGATCATCATAACCAAAATCTACAGATACTAAATCTATTGATCTTTTTAAACCAGTAAACTGAACTTTGCCATTTTTAAAGTAATATTTTTCCTCCGTTGTCAACAGCTTTTTAACATTGTCTGCCGAACCATGTAAGGTACTGAGATATGCTCTCGTTCCATTGATATCTTGAACGAAGGGAATAAAGCGAAATAACACAAAGAAAAAGGTTAGCAAAGAAGCAACTTGTAGTGTTCCATTGGTAACAAGGCTAGTGAAAGCCAAAATAATCATTCCCACCAATACTGTAGTCGCTACCCCTTCGGCAATAGGCTTCACAAGTGTCCAAGTGAATACAACTTTTGTTGTAGAACTTATTACTTTGTCGCTAGCTTTGTAGTAACGTTGACGCTCAAATTCTTGAGTACCGCAGGTGTGAACAGTCCGAATACCATTAATAAATTCTATGGCTGTTGATGTAAAATTAGCATTAGCAGTTGTCATCCCAAAACTTGATTCTCTGACTCTAGCGTTCAGATTAGACAACCCCACACCTAAAAGTGTAAATAGTAATGCTGAAATTAGCGTCAGTTGCCATGATATCAAAAACATTGATATCAAGTAGACAATAGTTGTCAATCCTCTTGTTACTAAAAAAGCACCGCCACTGAAACCCTGTCTGATCTTTTCGATTTCTGTGGTAATTGTGTTAATTAGTTCACCAGAACGAGTTTTGGCAAAGTAACTCAGCGATAAAGATTGTAACTGTTCAAAAATTTGCTTACGTAAGCGGTCGGCAAGATGTAGTTGAGATAATTCAGTATAGACTTGAGAAAAATAATTGAAGGTGGCACGTAACCAAGTACTCAATAAAATCAGCAAAGATACGCGGTAGAGGCGATTAATTGCTGATGTCTTGGCTCCTAAAATCCAAATATCAAACCATTCTATTCCTGTTTGGACAGGTTGAGCATTAGGGCTGGTTAAACTTTGCAAAAATGAAAGTAAGAAACCAATACTCACACCTTCAAAAGTTGCCGCCAAAATCGAAAATATCAGAGCTAAAATTGCAATTTTGCGAAAATGTTTAAATTCTCGCAATATCAAATAGTTTTCTTGCCAAAAGCTGGTAGCTTTGAGCAGATTACGGAATTGTTGAGGAAGTTGGGAATGCATGAATTTTATAATAATAGTTTGGCAAAGTAGATAGACCGCTATAGATGCTACGCAACCAATTTTTGCTTTAGCCTCAGTGCGGTAGATGAAATCATCAATTACCGCACAGATAAATTACAGGGTTTGGCTATCCAGATGTAACAGGTGAGACTGTGCCTCTACTTCCCATGAAGTTGGTAGTTTATTTAGCTGTACTGCATCTTCTAAAGTCCAACAACGAGAGCCGGTTAAACTCATGTCACCCCGCAGCACGTTAAATAACTGTGGCAGATTATTGAGATTGTATTTGCCCATCCAACGCTCTAGTGGTGTGGTGTTGTACGTGCAAAAACTCATCGCTTGAAAGAGTTTACCCCGTTCTCCAACACGCCATTCATGACAAAAAAGTGATCCTGGTGAGTAAACCTGCATCAACACAATCAATCCCAGCATTACTGGACTCAGTAATAGCAGCAACCCTAAAGCAGCAATCCAATCAATTAGTCGCTGCAACTGTCTGAAGGGTAGTTTTTTGCCAGTGGGTATGCTGAGGAATATTGGCTTTTGAGCTTCTTCACATGCATCTGCCCAAAACCGGAGCGAAGCTTCACCCAGCTTTGGATCTATGCTTACCAAACTTACAGGAGAATGTTGTAAGCATTCTACTAGCGATCGCTTACTATCTAATGCAGGCAGATATGGTTGTTTAACTTTTCCAGGCACCTTCACCAACAGCTTCCCGCGCCGCCATTGGAGTGTGCAGTACCCACGATTATCTTGGTTTTCCTGGGTTACATCATATAAATTCTGTAGAGTTGGAATTATTGAAGTTGTCATAATGTCTTTGGGTTTATACAGGAGTGAATTACTGAGGCGTTATCAAAGGCTATCAATGCCAAAGACCCAAATCCGAATCTTGTTGTCAGTCCAAAAAGATTGAGGGCAAAAATATGCTATTGCTATTTGCCACTCAGCCAAGCACACATCATGCAGAATTCTGCTGGTGTAGAGGTGTACAAATCAACGTTACTATCAATATTCATGGGTAATTGGTATTTTTCCGGTAACTACTGAAAGTAGAAATGTGTAGAGGGAAATTACCCATAAATCTATATATACGTTTAATCGTACTGAGGTGTTTCTTGTGTCGATAGATTTACCAAAACCAGTCCACTCTTGTCTTCTAGCCTTTATGAAGGTGCTTTAATCTCTAGAATATAAGACTATGTAGAAATAGCGATCGCTCAAATAAATTCTTTATTTACTCTTTAAAGAGCCAGTGATTTCTCTGAAAACCCATAAAGATAGCATAAATATACTGAAATCTTCCTGATAGCAATAAAATTAAATTTTGGTCATAAAAATGTAGGGACAATTCATGAATTGCCCCTACCTAAATCAGTCTTTACCTCGTTCCCAGTCTCCGACTGGGAATGCCATCCTAGAGGCTCCGCCTCCCTTACTCGCGGCAGAGCCGCTTTTGAGCAGCATTTCCAGCCAGAGGCTAGAAACGAGAAATTACAAATTACTTTTCTACAGCTTGTCGCAGGGCTAATTGCTGTTGTTTAATATAAGGTACGTAATTACTGCTAGAGTTTGATACCCCATTAGCTACAACCCCAATCAGATTTAACTTACTCAGCATGGCTGTAGCTTGATTAAGCTGACTCCGCGTCACAATACCAATGCTTGCTACCATAACCACGCTACGACAAGATGAGGCGGTAAGCATAGCATCCACCAAGCCGAGAACTGGGGGAGCATCTATCAGTACCAAATCATAGTTTTCCTCAAATGCTGCCATTAGTTGCATCATCCGAGGGGAACTCAACAGATTAGCTGGGTCAGCAGGTTTGGGGCCGGCGGTCAAAATATCGATGTAGGCGGAACCTGAGTATTGCAGACTAATCTGGTTGGGTAGACTTGCATCACTCGCCAATAGAGTTGAAAGCCCCTGCTCATTAGGAAGATTCAGTTGGTGGTGTAGACTGGGATCGCGTAAATTGGCATCAATCAGTAACACCCTTTTGTGTAAACGGGCAGCACTCATCGCCAAACCCAACGCCAAAGCTGATTTACCCTCATCGGCTAAAGCCGAGGTGATCATCAAAGATTTTAAGCTAGTAACAGTATTTAAAAGTTCAATGTTTTTGTAAATCAGATCCAGCGATTCCCAACGCGGTGGAGATTGCAATACCTGAATCGTCCAGGGGGCAAGAACTTCTGGTTTGCCAAAAGGCAACTTGATCATTGATTCTCTGGGTTTGGCTGGCGGTAATTTGGGAGTTGTTCCCAACAACGGCATAGCCATTTGCTTCTCCAACTCAGCAGTGGTGTGAACTGCATCATCAGCCGATTCCCGAATAAAGGCAGCAATGCCTCCTAACATTAACCCAACCACAGCACCTAACAGCAAATTCTGCTGAAGATTGGGGCCTAATTGTGTTCCCTGTTGGGGATCTTCCACTACTTCCCAATTAAATCCACCCTTGGAAAGTTCTTGCCGCAATTGCTGTTCTGCCCTTAAAAGTTGTTCTAATCTTTCACGACTAAATTGCAACTGCGGTAGCATCCGATTGTAATAAGCCAACAGAGGCGGGAAACGTTTAATTTCCAAACGTAGTTCGTTTTCTTTCTGAACTAAAGTTTGATCGCGAGCAGTTAAGGCAACTATATTAGTCTGCGTTTCCACTAACTGACCGGCAAGGCTGAGATCAATTTCACCGAGTTGTCCTCGTTCGAGAAGAGAGTCTCCAGAAGTGAAAGCACCAGCAGACTTTCCGCCTAAAGTTCTTCCTACTTCTTGTTGTAATAATTCCTTCTGACCCTGAAGCTGTTCTTTGAGCTTTTGCACACTCGGAGTTTGATCTGTAAAACGTAAACGTTCCTGTGCTAGTGCTAGTTCAGTTTTTTGGATTTCGTTGAGTAAGCTTTGGTAGCGAGTAGACTGACTCAGACGAGAAGCAACTAGAGCATTTTGGGGAGAACGATTAAGTTGTTCTTCTAAAGATTTTTGGCGTGCTAAAGCTTCTCCATATTGGGCGCGAGTTGTCTGTCTTTCTTGGCCAATATTGTTCAAAGCTGTCTCAATAGCTTTCGCCTGTGACTCTGGATCAATTAAGTTCTGATTTCTACGAAACCTTTGTAAATTTGTTTCAGCCGCGTTTACTTCTTCACTCGCTTTACTTAACTGTTCCCTGATGATTTGCAAACCTTTTTGCAAACGCGAACTCTGTTGCTGTTTGTTATATTCCACATAAACTTGTCGAATAGCACCCAGAACTTTTTGTGTTTTTTCTGGATCTCCAGCGGTGTATTCAACTTGAAAGATTTTAGTAGCAATATTATCTTCTTTGCTTCTTAATTGAGTTAAGACCAAAGAAGCTTTAATCTCAGCTGCACTTATATCTGGATAGTCAGACTGAAGTTTATCAACTGCTTTTTGGATGAGTCCCGAACTCTGCATCAAGTTAAGCTGTGTAGCAGTATCTATGAACACATTTGAGTCAGTAAACTGGTTGTCTAAACCTGCACCTTCTTTCTTACCTTGATAGTTAGGTTCTACTAGCAATTGCATTGAGCTTTTATAAGTAGGTTTGGTTTTTAAAGTTACCATACTTGCAATAGCAATAGAAGCAATAAATACTGCTAAGAACCAAGGAAATCTCCGCATAAATACGGCAAACATTTGTCCGTAACTTGGTTCAGTTTCAGAAGCTGGACTTATTTGAGGATTTAGACTAGTTTGAACCACTTTTATTATCCTTGTCTTCAAGACTTACGCTAAGAGATTCTCCGAAGAATACCTATTTTTTTTAATAACCCGCAAAGGAGGAGAGAGAAAAATCAATAGGTAATCTTATAGTGGAAAGAGATTCAGAAATCAAATGAATATTTGATGCACACCACAAGCTTGGTTAATAATTTGCTCAACTTTACTAAAGAATGCATTCTCTGAAAAGTTTGCTACTGCATGATTACGGATGCGATCGTAATCCCAAGAAATGCCATTAGCTTCTAGTAATGCAATTTGTAGAGATTCGGGTGTTTGTCTTTTGAAAAAGACTCCTGTTTCACCTGGAATTTGAGTATCTAATACTCCACCTGCTCCATAAGCAATGACTGGCGTGCCGCTAGCATTAGCCTCTACTGGAACTAATCCATAATCTTCTAGGGCTGCGACAATAATAGACTTGGCTTTGGAAAACAAGTCTTTGCGGGTTCTATCACTTACGTGTCCTAAGAACACAATATTTTGTAATGCTTTGGATTTTAACCGTGCTTGTTCTGGGCCATCACCAGATATTAATAACCGCCACCCCAACCAATTAAAAGCTTCGACTATTATATCAAGTCGCTTATAACTGATCATCCGAGCGGAGGCCAGATAATATTCATCTTTTATATCTGAAAAAAGAAATTTACTAGTATCAATTGGATAGTTTACCATCATTGCCTTTTTGCCATAAATATTTTCAATACGGCGGGCAACAACACTAGAATTAGCAATGTAAAGATCAGGCTCCTGGGCATATTTCAGGTCTACCTTTCTCATTACTTGAAATACTTGTTCTATTAAAGGAGCAAAATATCTATAGTCTCCGTACTCTCTTAAATAAGTTGCTGTATCCCATAAGAAACGGGTGACGTTATGGCAAAAGCAAATGTGGCGGGCATTGGGATTTTTTCGCACGGCTTTGGCGAAGCTGGTGCTACTACTAATAATTAGATCGTAGTCTTGTAGATCCAAGGCACGAAAGGCAGGAAAATATAAAGGAGCCATCGACCTAAAATATTTTGCTGCACCAGGAATCTTTTGCAAGAAAGTTGTGTTGACTACGCGATCGCCTAGATCGATAGTTTTTTGTGGATCGTACAGAGATGTGAAAATATCTGCTTCAGGATAGCGCTTACAAAGCAGTTCAAACACACGCTCTGCCCCACCTCGCTGGGTTAAATAATCGTGGACTAGAGCAATTTTCATGAATTTAACCTAAAGTTTCGATCAGGTTTGTTTCAACGCTCCCCAGCAAATTATTATCAACAACTTTAATGTTCAGCAGTATAACTTCTTATCCTCTTCACGAAATTCTGGCGACAAATACATACGTTGGTAGGGGCCTCGGAGATCCCCCCAACCCCCCTTAAAAGGGGGGCTTTTTTAATTTTCACCCCCTTTTTAAGGGGGTCGCCGCAGGCGGGGGGATCTTTCCGAAACGTAAGGGGCGTACAGCTGTACGCCCCTACAGCCAATTCATTTGTCGCTATTACCCAACTGCTACCAAGATTTTTTCTGAGGCGAAATAGTTGTTTTGCTCAGTTCGTAGTTGGTCGCAAAGTCTACCTTCAGGTAATTCTACATCCTCGTAAGTGAGGACTTGATCCTTAGAAATATCCCGTTTTAGGCGACATCCTTCGGCTAAACCGATTGGTAGGAGATTTTGCTGTTGGACGATATTGGAATTCTCACATTGTCCGTAGGTCATGTAGTAACCGATGCCATCCAGGGTTTCTCCTGCTTTCAGGTCGATTTTGGCGGTGGTGACAACATCTACTAGCGGGCCTGCTAGTGGAGACATAACGGCATCACCGAATAGGACAGCACGCGCTACGGACAGGGGAACTTCAAAATGACAGAGGTGATAAGGAGTATAGAAGCTGTAAAGAGGGCCTTCGCCTAATTTGTATAAGTTGAGATAGTGCTGTTGCTTGGGGTCGTCGTGAGTGGCAAATACATATACGCCTGGGCCTGGTTTTGCTCCAACTACATAATCGACAATGCCGCCTAGTTCTTTGAGTTGTTCAACATCATATAACTGGGTCATTTCATCGACATGACCGCTGAAGTCATATCCCAACATTCCCCGTTTGGCGACTTTCATCCCTGTGGCATTGGCTACGATCGCTTGCTCGAAGGAAATTTTGGTTCCGTCGGCGAAGCTAGCCACCATGTGGGGCTTTTGACCCCAACGTTTAGCAAATCCTTCCTGGGTGGTGGGATTGCGATAGGGGTCTTGGAGTCCTTTAATGTTACCGCACAATAAGGGAGTTAAACCAATGCTTTTGACAAAGCGGTAAAGGTTCATTTGCACCCCTGGCTGATCGCCATCACAAGCGCTGAGAATGACGCCAGCTTTGTCGGCATACACTTTCAGGATGGGGCCAATGGTGCCGTCGAGTTCGGCATTCATCATGATCACATGTTTGCAATGGGCGATCGCTTCCATAACGATCTGAGCGCCAAATTCCACTGCACCTGTGACTTCGATTAATGCATCGATGCCCTCAGCCCGACACAGTAATTTTGCGTCTTCTGTGACTGCATACTTACCGTTAGCGATCGCATCTTCTAATTCGCTGACAGTTGCAACAACTTGAATATCTTCAATTCCTGCTTCCGAATAAGCTTGTTTGGCTGCGTCAATCTTGCGATTGGAGATAGCAACTAACTCCATTCCTGGCACTGAATTGACAATTTGGTTGGCAATTCCTCGACCCATGAAACCAGCACCGATCATTCCTACTTTGATAGGATTTCCTGCTGCTGCACGGGCTTGTAAGGCGCGATCGATAATAATCATGAACTAAACTCCTTTTTGGAACTGTTGGTTGTGATACAAATCCTCTATAAACTTGCACTCAATAATTCGTTACAACTAAATATTAAGTACATTTTCATAGTTAATTGGTGTTAGCGTAGGCGTAGCCCGCCGGAGGCATCGCTACTAACCAGTTGTTTGCTAGATGTCTGCTTTTTCTGGCTGTGGTTTTCGATAATTTGCTCTATAGTATTTCGGTATACTTGGGCAAAGTTCTCTTTAGTATGATTTGCTCTTACATATTCCCACGCCTTTCGAGACATACTTTTCAGGTCTTCTATAGGCAAATTAGAAATTCTTCTAACTGCCGCTTGAATTTCTGCGATCGAAGAATTATTTAATAGGACACCGTAATTCTCATGGACATTAACGCTAGTTTCGTAATTGACTATCGGGATTAATCCTGTATGCATACAAGTGATAACGCTGCCGGCTCCACCTTCTGCTGCTGAAACTAACACAGTACCAATACAACTATTGGTAACTTCTATAAACTCAGGGCTAGTAACATCAATCCAACCATAAGTATGGATGTTTGGTGTTTCGTAAAGCTCTTGATAGAAAGCTTGCTCAAATTCTGGTTCCTGCTTAATTGGCCCACAAACTGTTAAATGAAAGTCTGGCATTTGTGCAAATGCTTCTAAAACTAAATCCAGACCTTTATGAACAAACCCGTGACTAGCAAACCATAAAAAATGCTTTCTTACGGCTTCAAAATCTTTTTGTTCTGGCCAAGGATAGACAGTAGGATTAGAAAGCGGTACACGATAAATCGGTTTATTCGCGTATTTGAAGGTATTGATGGTAAATTCATTACCTAAAACTATGCCATAGTCGGCATATTCAATTCCCAAATTAGGCACTTCATATCGCTGTGGACAGAGAGTAATCCCTCGCCGTTGTTGTAGTTCTAAATGTCTATGACATTCAGCCGCATTACGAAACACCATATTAGCAATATCAACGTGGAAAATTTTCACACAATCTTTATTGAGTTTTGGTGCTAGTTCTTGCATCCGATGACGGACATCAATGAAAAATGAATAATGTTTTTCAGGAACGAATTCATCATTGTAGAACTGAATAACATCAACGTTATAACCAAGATCCAAAAATGTTTGCACCATCCGCCAAACCTCCCAGTACCAAGTGTGGTCGTGGGGTATGGGCTGACCAGCTTTTAACAAGAATGGCTCAATCCGGTAAGAAAAAAGTACATTCCCTCTGGAAGGCTGGTTTGGTTTGAGTGAAACAATCTTTAAGCCTTTGATGTAATTAATGCGATTTACTACTTTTTTTAACAACGAATTGATAGAAGTAGTCAGATGGGATAGAGTATTATTTGGCATTTGATACCTCTTGTAATTGTGAAGTTAAACAAAGAGTATTTGCAACTTTCAAACAGCTATTTTGCTCCAACAGTCATCATTCTCAACAGAGGCCAATTTAAATCTTTTTCGGAAATTTCAGTTACATCTAGAGGCCAATTAATCTCAAAGAATGGGTCATCATAACGTAAACCTTTTTCATACCCTGGCGTGTAAAATTCACCCACTTGATATACAACCTCGGTTTCATCTGTGAGTGCTTGATAGCCGTGAGCAAACATTTCTGGAACATACAAGGCGCGGCGATTTTCTGGAGTTAGTTCTACACCGATGTGTGATAAAAAAGTAGGAGATTCAGGACGCATATCAATAATTACGTCATAGATTGCGCCTTTCGTACAGCGAATTAATTTTGTTTCGGCTGCTGGCAGGATTTGATAGTGCATTCCCCGAATAGTGCCTTTTTTGTAGTTAAAAGATAGGTTGCATTGGGCAACTGTTGGCTTTAATCCGTGTGCCTCAAATTCTTGAGCGCAGAAAGATCGAGCAAAAAAACCACGGTGGTCTGGTTTTTCTTCTAAATCAATAATAAATGCGTCTTTAAGTGCAGTTTCGGTGAAAATCATGTGATTCCTCTATGATGAATGTTTAGTACAGAAAATAACAGTAATGAAGGTGGATTGAGTAACCTAAAAAAGGATACTAATTCGGAACTTGAACTACATCTGATGAAGATCGTAATTCTGCTCTGGGATATGTATCATCCCAATATTGGGTACAAAGGTCTGGTCGTTCGGGGGGATTAGCGGTGTAACAAAAGAATAGTGTTGACCTGTCTTCTATGCGAATTGTGCCGTGATGCAAAACATTTTTCGTATCTACAATAATGACTGTACCTGCTGGGCCGGGACAGGATTTCCAAGCTGATTTGGGGATGACTGCTTTTACTTCTTCGTCATCGATACCCATATATCTTGACTTATAAAGCTTGTAGTAAAGTTGAAAATATTTCCAGCTAAATAAGGGAGTTAAAGAGCGGGGAATATATTCAAAAGGCCCAGTTTTTTCTTCTACGTCATTTAAGTAAATAAAGATTTTGATAATGCGGCGGTCTTCTGCATCACTATGCCATAGGAGCGTTCCAAACTGATGTTTACTTTTAAAATCTTTGCGTAAATGTACACCATGAAAAGCTATCGGAAGACCGATATAATTTTCGATTATGTTGACCAGTCTTTTCTCGATTCCCCAAGCATAAAATTCTGGTAAACCTGTAACTGTGTAAATTTGTGGTAACCTTTCGTCTAGATGGTCGTTGTTGGGATTTTCCATCTGAGACAATTGATGGTAAGCAGCTTTGAGCAGTTCGGAGGTAGAGTTTAACCCTAAATCTGCCAGTGTTGTGACGTAAACACCATCTTTTTTGAGAGCATTAAGGATGTTGCGTAGGCGTAGCCCGTCGTAGACATCGCTTCCTTCTAATGCTGGCAGATTTCTGCTATGCTTCCAACGGGCTACGTAGTATTTAAAGTCAGAAGACAGTGTAGATATTTTGCGTTTAATTGCACTAAACATGACGTAAATTCCTTCTAGCTCAGATGTATTTTTATCAGTTTTTTAATAGCTTATGGCTTATAACCCCGTATTTCTTGAGTAGAGATTTCGCTTGATTCTGCTAACCCAAACTCTTTAAAAACCATCACATCCAAAGCACATAAGCTAACTAAAGCTAAGAATGGAACTACTGTCTTAATCGCGGACATTGGCCATCTTCTTAAAGCACCCAAGAAAACTTTCAAGTTAACTTCTTTACCGTTTTGCAACAGCATCCGTCTGCAAAACTGCTTAGAATATCCATTCTCTTCCAGTTTCAAAATCACTTCGGGTATGTGTTTGTATTGCATTAAAAGAGCAGATTTTGGTTCTTTCTGCCAATAACTCACACCAACAACACATTCCAAATAAGTCTCTTTAGTGACAATTACACTACCATTAGCAGCACAATATCCGGCTAAATATGCTAAAGATATCCAGTTATTCTCAGCACCTGGCCAATTTTGGAGAGCGCGTTTCACTAAATCAGTGCGGTAGATTGTAGCAGTCAGAAAAATGACTGCACCAACACTTTTTGAAAAACAATGCTCAAATATAGCTTTACCATCACCTTTACCATCTTCACTATCTACATCAAACCAACGATTACCAATAATTTTTGGAGGATGAACTGGTTCACCAGTAATTTGGTTCCGGCCAGAAAAGTTGAGAAACAATAATGATAAATCTTCATGTTGTCTGAGTTTGCTAATTACATAAGCAATGGCTCTGTCTTGAATTGGGTCATCATCACCAATTGTCCAAACATATTTTGTCGTTGTAGAATTTAGGCAATACATAATATTTTTGACAACGCCTAAATTTTTAGGATTTTTATTAGAATTAAATGTGATGTTGCTAAGTGTTGATTGCCATTTTTGGATTACCTCCTGAGTATTGTCTGTTGAACAATTATCAGAAACTAAAATTTCACAATCATTTTCAAAACCT
This sequence comes from Nostoc sp. CALU 1950, assembly GCF_051172895.1. Lineage (NCBI taxonomy): Bacteria > Bacillati > Cyanobacteriota > Cyanophyceae > Nostocales > Nostocaceae > Nostoc > Nostoc sp. CALU 1950. The sequence goes on from NZ_JBDNJQ010000027.1 coordinate 31,057, forward strand.
TTGATAGCTTGAGCTAGCCATGCTAACTGTTTATTAAGTAATTCAGCACGATTGAATGTAGGAATGGCGATGGTAAGTAATTTGTTCATATTAAATTAAAAGATGTAGTTAATAAAAATCGCTATTTACAGCAGCTTGATCTAATTATTTGTGGTTTGGCAGCCAGATTTTTAAAAGATATACGCCTTTTAATTGCTTTTTAAAAACTATCTATTTTGAAGACAATTAAATAATTAGTAATAAAAGGCATTTTCGTGCTTCTTTTTAGTAATTACGAGCTATTAAAAGGCTATCCGGAACAGGAGATGGATAAATTTTGACTTCAGGAATTGGCACTACAAACTGTCCACCCCATTCACCAATAAATGCCATTTGTTCCATAATTTCCTCCTTGAGATTCCAAGGTAAAATTAGGAGATAATCTGGTTGAGTTTCGCGGATTTTATCTGGTTCAAATATGGGAATATGAGTTCCAGGTAAAAATAGACCTTGCTTATAGGGGCTACAATCTACTGTGTAATCGATAAAATCTTTCCCAATTCCACAGTAATTGAGCAATGTATTACCTTTAGCTGGTGCGCCATAACCAGCGATTGATTTACCTTCGGCTTTAGCCTTCAAGAGAAAATTTAATAGCTTGTGCTTTGTTTGTTTGACTTTTTCAGCAAATGTAATGTAAGTCTCTATGCGATGTAGTCCAGTGGCAAGTTCTTTTGCTTTTAAATGGCTAACTCGGTCGCTGATGCTAGGATTCTTAGCGTGGTCATGTTTGGCATAAATTCTGAGTGAACCTCCATGAGTTGATAATTCTTCTACATCAAAAAGCTGTAAGTTGTGTGCGGCAAAAATCTTTTCGATAGTGAGGAATGAGAAGTAAGAAAAATGCTCATGATAAATGGTATCAAACTGATTTTCTTGAATGAGTTGTAAAATATGAGGAAATTCCATCGTCAATATCCCATTGGGTTTGAGGATGAGTTTCATCCCAGCGATAAAATCGTTTAAATCTGGTACATGAGCTAAAACATTATTACCGATTAAAAGGTCAGCTACTTTTCCTTGTATCACTAGTTCTCTGGCCGTTTCAACTCCAAAAAACTTGTTGATACAAGGAATGCCTCTACCTTCAGCAACTTTGGCTATATTCGCTGCTGGTTCTATTCCTAAAACGGGGATTCCCTTCTCTAAAAAATATTGCAGTAGGTAGCCGTCGTTACTGGCAATTTCAATAACTTGATTATGATGATTAAAGCCAAACTTTTCTACCATCATATTGGTGTAAGCCTTAGCATGATTTAGCCAACTTAATGAGTAGGAAGAAAAGTAAGCATAGTCACTAAAAATATGATCTGGAGTTTCAAATTGTTCTAATTGAACTAAGAGAGTGTCTTCAGAAATATAAGCGTGGAGAGGATAAAACTTTTCGGCATTATTTAGCTGTTCTGCTCTAAGATAAGCATTGGCTAAAGGTGACATTCCTAGATCAATAAAGGTTTGGTGCAGAGGTTGACCACTAAAACGACATTTTGCGATCGCCATAAATTTCAACTCACTGATTGCAAATAATTTAAGAGATGGGATGCTCCCGAATCAATCCTATTTGATTCGGAAACTTATACCAATTTAATGTGAAATTGCACATATCTTGATCCCCCTAAATCCCCCTTAAAAAGGGGGACTTTGATAGATGTTTTTCCGGTTCCCCCTTTATTAAGGGGGGCTAGGGGGGATCGAATTCTATGCAGCTTCATAAAAAATTGGTATTAGGTTATTTGTTCACTGTTACTAGAGGACTCTAGCTACTTTTTATTCCAGAAGAAATCTTGGTCAATTTGCTCAGTGCGAATCAGATACTCTAGCTGTTTTAAGCGAGTAAATCCTCTAAACAAAAAGGTATCTTCAGCCATGTGTATTTGACTGAATAAATCAAATAGTTGCTGGGCACCAAGTCGGGCATTCCAATCACACTTAAATCCGGGTAAGATTGTGTTAATTTTCTCGAAGGATACCCGATAGCTGCGGTTATCTGAACCGTTATCACCAAAAGATAATTTACAATCTGGGAAAACATCAGCAATAATTTCCGCGATTTCTTTAACGCGATAGTTGTTTGCTGTATCCCCCACGTTGAAGATTTGGTTATGTACAATGTCCCGTGGTGCTTCTAAGGTGCAGACTATTGCTTTGCAAATATCCAGTGCGTGGACTAATGGCCGCCAAGGTGTACCATCACTGGTCATTTTGATTTGTTTGCTAGTCCATGCCAACCCTGCTAAGTTGTTTAAAACAATATCAAAGCGCATTCTGGGAGAAGCACCAAAGGCTGTTGCATTCCGCATAAAGGTGGGAGAGAAGTCATCATCAGCGAGTGGTTTGACATCTCGTTCTACGAGAGTTTTGCACTCTGCGTAGGCTGTTTGAGGATTAATTGGGGATTCTTCTGTAACATCACCTGCGGTAGCAACACCGTAAACACTGCACGAAGACATATATACGAAGCGACGCACACCCATAGCCTTAGCCAGACTAGCTAGGCGAACTGAACCTACATGATTAATTTCGTAGGTAATATTAGGTGCCAATTGTCCGGCTGGGTCGTTGGAGAGTTCCGCCATGTGAACTATTGCTTCAACCCCTTCCAAATCATCAGGGGTGATGTTGCGGATATCTTTGTTGAGGGTTTTTGGTGTCACCCCATTAGCGTTGTATAGCCAACCAACTTTATAAAAACCGGTATCTAGACCAATAACTTCATGTCCCCGTTCAATTAACAGAGGTGGTAATAATGAACCTAGATAGCCTTCTGTGCCAGTTACTAATATTTTCATTGTGGTTAATGCCTTTGTATTGATGAGTTAAATTTTTCGTTTATTTGGGGCGCACAGATATGTGCCCTACAGCGTGTAGCATCTAGAAGGGAACCGCTATATTTTTCGTTTGTATGCAATAACTTGACCTCTCTCCAAACCTCTCTCCTCTTAGGAGAGAGGCTTTGAATCTGACTCCCCTTCCCTTATAGGGAAGGGGTTGGGGGTTAGGTCATTTCAACCCAGAAGCGCTATATATGACTCGGCTAACAGTTATTACGTAGTTACTAAAACCTTTGCAGGCTTACCCATTGGGTAGCAGCACTCTATAGCGGTTCTTAATTGATGCACTACACTTTTTTCTTGTGGGATGAGTATCTTACCCGTCCCTTGTATTTCCAGGCAGACAAAGATGCCTACTATACAAGATTCATGCCTTAATTCAGCAGTCCCGGAAAGAACAACTATGATATCTATGCAGTGACTACACTATCTAGATGCGAAAGTTGCGGAATTTCTGCCACAAGCGCTTTGCCAATTTCTAGAGAAGATGTGGCAGCAGGAGAAGGAGCATTGCAAACATGAATGGAGTTTTGACCGGAAACAATCAAAAAGTCGTCTACAAGCTTGCCATCGTTCATTAAGGCTTGAGCGCGAACTCCTGCATGAGTGGGAACTAAGTCTTCTGCTTGGACTTCGGGAATTAGTTTTTGCAAACTTCTGGTGAAGGCAGCTTTACTAAAGGAACGAATGATTTCTTGGATGCCTTCATCAGCGTGTTTAGCTGCCAATTTCCAGAAACCAGGATAGGTGATGACTTCCAGAAAATCCCGTAAGTCAAAGTCGGTTTTTTTGTAACCTTCGCGTTTGAGAGAGAGAACCGCGTTTGGCCCTGCATGGACGCTACCATCAATCATCCGGGTAAAGTGGACACCCAGGAAGGGAAAATCTGGATTGGGTACTGGATAAATTAGTGTCTTGACCAGATAGCGTTTTTCTGGAGTGAGTTCGTAGTATTCTCCCCGAAATGGGACAATTTTTGCTTGGGGTTCAACTTGACCTAGTTTGGCGGTGCGATCGCTATGCAATCCAGTACAATTAATTACAAACCGTGTTTCAAAGCTACCCTTGTTTGTTTGCAATACCTGATTTTTACCACTTGGGGAGATTTTCAGAACTTTTGTATTCAGGTGTAAATCTCCACCCTGCTGTTGAATTAGCTGGGCGTATTTCAAACAAACTTGCTTGTAATTAACAATACCAGTTGAAAATACCCGAATTCCACCTACACATTTTACGTGAGGTTCAATTTCCTTAACTTCTTCGGGGCTGATTCTCTGGACTTCTATGCCATTGTCTAAGCCACGTTGGTAGAGATTTTCTAAGCGTGGTAGTTCTTGTTCTTCAGTTGCGACAATTACCTTACCACAAACTTCATGGTCAATTCCATGCTCTTGGCAGAATTCTACCATTGAACGAGAACCATCACGACAAAATTTAGCTTTGAAACTACCTGGCTTGTAGTAAATACCAGAATGAATCACCCCGCTATTATTGCCGGTTTGGTGAAATGCCCATTGACTCTCTTTTTCTACTACTAAAATACGCGCATTGGGATAGCGTTTTCCTAGAGCTAACGCTGTAGAGAGTCCAACTATTCCCCCACCTATAATCGCAAAATCATACATTAGTATTATCGCACTTCAAGTTACAGTAAATTTATTTGTCATTTGTCATTTGTCATTGGTCATTTGTCATTGGTCATTTAACTTCTGACTCCTGACTTCTGACTTTCTTTCTACCATACCTTCCAAGGAGCTTGGTTGTTTTTCCATAGCCCTTCGAGATAGTTTTTATCACGTAAAGTATCCATTGGTTGCCAAAACCCATCGTGTTTAAAAGCAGATAGCTGTTCCATATCAGCTAGCTTTTCTAATGGCTCTTGTTCCCACACTGTAGAGTCATCGGCTATTAAGTTAATTACTTCTGGTTCTAACACAAAATAACCGCCATTAATCCAGGCTCCATCACCTTCAGGTTTCTCCCGAAAGCTGGTGATTTTAGTTTGCTCATATCCTAAAGAAATAGCACCAAAACGTCCAGCTGGTTGAACGGCTGTGAGTGTTCCTAAGCTATTTTGTTCTTTGTGAAATTTAACTAGCTCGGTGATATTAATATTACTTACACCATCACCATAAGTAAAGCAAAAAGTCTCATTACCAAGATGTTCACTGATTCGCTTTAAGCGTCCGCCTGTCATTGTATTATCACCCGTATTTACTAAGGTGACACGCCAGGGTTCAGCATACCCAGAATGCACGTTCATCTGGTTAAAGCGCATATCAAAGGTTACATCTGACATGTGTAAAAAGTAGTTAGCAAAATACTCTTTAATTATGTAACCTTTGTAACCACAACAAATGATGAAATCATTAATGCCGTGGGCTGAGTAAGTTTTCATTATGTGCCAGAGAATTGGCTTACCACCAATTTCAACCATCGGCTTGGGTCTGATACTAGTTTCTTCACTGAGGCGTGTACCAAGTCCTCCAGCCAAAATCACCGCTTTCATGCAATTACCTCGGAGATTTATAGGGATATGATTATTTGACCATGCCAATTTTTGATTTTTGATTTGCAATTTGGGATTAGTCATCGAACGTCACGAGCCTATGAGTAGATTTGTTATGCCCAGTTTCATCGTGGGGTATGTAACAAAAAACTCTTTTAATCCAAAATCCAAAATCGGTTGACTTTATCGACATGAAGAGGATGCACTTAGGTGGAGAAAAATTTATTTCTGATTTCTCTTTCTCCGTCAATAATCTAACTGTAATTTCCGGCAAAATTATAAAGGGAATATAAATTAAAATCTTTTCTATATAAAAGCTGTATGAATATCTATAAAGATAAAAATAAATGGCTCAATTAAATAAAAATGTTACCTACAAAATAACTAGGGTTAGCATCCACTAACCCTAGTCAGGCTTGATTTTCTCAATCAAAACCGATAATTTCCTAGTAATAAAACTTACTTGTTTCTAGTTAGTTTTTTCACTATTACTTGAGCCTTGGAATAAAGGGTCACATTTGTTTTCTACAACTACGCACATGTTACTGAGTGCTTGTTGATAATTATCCATATCATCTTGCTCAAGAAAGATTTTGGCAGATGACTGTATATCTTCGACAGCTTTTGCCTGATTTTTGTTAGATTCACTACCGCCATATTGTGCCAGTTCATAACGAACCATACCTCGTTTAAGATATGCTTTTGCTAGTTTTGGGCTGATAGTTAAGGCTTGGTTAAAGTCAGCGATCGCTTGATTGTATTCTTGCTCATAATTGCTGCTATATTGAGCAATTTGATAAAAGACAACACCCCGCTGAAAGTAAGCTTCTGCTTTGGATACGTTAAGTTTTATTGCCTGAGTAAAATCTTTGATCGCTCTTTTGTACTCTTGTTGAGATTCACCGCTGTATTTAGCCATTTGGGCGCGGACAATTCCCCGTCTGATATAAGCTTCAATTTCATTATTATCCAGACCGATGGCCCGATTATAGTCTGCGATCGCTAGGTTATATTCTAGATCGGGATCGTTACTATATTCGGCGAGCATATAACGGGCATTGCCCCGATTCACCAAAGCTTTGATTTGATTGGGCTGGATCGTAAGAGCTTGGCTATAATCTTTAACTGCTCCTTCGTAGTCTTTCAAGTTATAGCGGGCATTGCCACGATTTACAACCGCTCTGGCATGTTTAGGTTCTTGTTCAATTGCTGCGGTAAAGCTGGCAATTGCTTTGTCATAGTCTCGCTCTTTGTAAGCTGTATAACCTTGCTGATAGGAATCAGCGAAGCTGAGTTTGTTATTTGTCTGGCGAGACTTCAATGTTTGTTGAGTGTAAGCATTTTGGGAAACCAACGGCTGAGTAAATTTAATCATTACGTCCGCATATCCCAATAAACCAAAACCCATCAAACAAAAAATAATCGGGTACAGTTTTGACTTCTTGGAACGTTTATAAGATGAACTGCTGGGAGTCATTACTGGCTGCCAGTAATTAGTTAGGTGGGGCGACATGGCCCGCTGTGGAAAACGCGGTGTCTGGGTGTAATGCTTTCTCGGTTTAATTCGTGGTTGAAGATGTTCTCTAGCTTCGATAGCCCGATGTGATGGGAAGGGGTCGCGTCCACCTAATCGCACGGTACGTTCACACCACGGACAGCTACGCATGTGGTTGTTGTAGCGATGCTGGGGATTTGTCGTGCAGGTAATCAGAGAATCTTCGGCTTCAGCGATTGCTGAGAGCCAAGTCTGGGCACTGGGACGTAGTTGTGGGTTGTTGTGACCCTCTTCAAAACAACGGACAAATAGTTCTTGTAGGCTGGGATGAAGAATTTCCCAAGGGGGTGCAATGGGTGTCGGTAGGTAGGGTACGTAACGCTTTTGGCTGTAAGTGAAATGACCCGATGCAATCCGGGCTTCGTAAGGTGGTGGCTCAATAGCACCTTGAAAAATCCCCGAAAATGGGTGAGTGCCTTCCATTAAGAGTTGGAATACTAGCACCGCTAACCCAAATAAATCGTGAGAGATTTCGCGATCGTGCTGGGCAAAAGTTTTATTCTGTAGTTCTGGTGGGGTAAACTCTGGTTTACCCACTGGGCAGCGATAAACAACATTATTGCTTGGGTCGGTTACTTGGAAAGAGTCTGTGTCTATCAAAGTCACCAGTGCGGTGTCACTGACGAGGATATTCGACTCGTTCACATCACCAATACAATATCCACTAGCGTGCAAAGCGGCAAAAGCCGCCGCCAGGTTACGAGCCGTGCGGAGCAGGTACTGATAGTTGAATAGGGGGCAGTGTTGGCGACGGGTTCTAGGGTTGTAAAAGTCGATGATTGGACGCATCCCCTCAATGCGTGGCATCAAAAAGCCCAGGATGCTATTTTTGCCATCTGCTGCCCGTAATAAATCCTCTGGCCAAGCGATAGAGATATGCCCCAAACTAGCTGTAGGGTTTTCTGGCGGGTTGGCCAGCATCGCCTGGAGTTTCTCTGCATGGGCTTTGGTTGGCTTGTGGTAAATCTTTGCCACCAAGTTGCTATCGGATGGCACTGTGTAAACACAAGCTTCACCGCCACGCCCCAAACTGACATTGAGGCTGAGGATTTCTTTTCTAGGGGAACAACGTAGTACCTGCATAATGAAATTACCGCTAACGGGAGTTATTGTAAGATGTTAAACCTGTATATTTATCGCTCATGAGTCGTTGAATGCAGCTATGATGAGTGTCAAATCATCATCAGTGCGTTGCGTAATCCGCTCTGAGTGTAAAAATTTTACCAATTGTTCCTTGGCTACTGTCTTGTCTTCGGTATTGGCTACGAATTCAAACAGCGGAAAAAAGAAGGGTTTGTGAGGTTCGCCAACAACCATATTCAAAGCCAGCATTTGTAGTCCGTCAGTAATTATACCAACATTTACTATGTCTGTGCGCCACAATCTCATCTGCGCGGTATCTAAAGCACTAGGCGAAGTTAAGAAGGTGGTTTCGTTGATATATTCACCACTGTCAGGCATAGTCAATGCCAGCAAATTACCCATACGATCTTTTGCCACTGCCAAACCATCACCTATCTGTACCACAGCGACAACTTCTGGTGTGGCGACTAGCATAATTAAGGTAGTTGCTAAGTCTTGAGGCTGTTTGTCACAATTAGCCGCTTCAGTCTCCACAGCTTTTTTCGCCGCTAGTATGGCATCATTTAAAAGCGATCGCACCAAAGCATCATCAGTCAAACTTTTTCGGGTCAGTCCTTTAGTGGAAATGTTTTCTATTGCTGTCTCCACAGCAATCATCGCTCCCACTTTCCCAAGGCTAGCAGAACCCGCGCCATCTGCTGCGGCCGCCACTAAAACATTATCTGACAATATTTGCCAGTGATGAGCATCCTGACATAATTGATTGTTTTTTAAGTGACTTGTACCACATACAGAAGCAGCCACAATCCGCCATTGAGCAATCTGTTTTGATATGTTCATAAATTTTTTCCAGCAGCTAGCTGTGTAAACATCAAGCTGCAATTTTTAATTAAACAGTCCCCCAACCAATTGGCGGTAGTGCTACCTGTTCATCCACCTGTGAATGAGAAACAGCTGACATACTAGTTGATAGCCAGACAAACATCTCAATAAAATTTAAGCCTTTGAGCTTCAGGGGTGTACGCACGGTTATTTGATTTAAACGTGTCATATTCGCATTTTCGACACCCACTGTAAAAAATGCTACCCGCTTATTCGCTTCATCTCCCTGTAACCGCTGGGATGCTTGCTCTACCACATGATCTAACTCACCTTGCGGTTCCCCATCAGTAATCATAAATACCCAAGGACGATAGTAAGCAATCCCATTGGCACGATACTGAGATTTCCGCTCTTGAATTATGTCCAAAGCTTTATGAATTCCTGCACCCATAGTAGTCAAGCCCTGTGCTGTCAAAATAGGTGGGTTGAATTGATCAGCAGTCACAAAGTCTTGTACTACATTGATATTACTATCAAACGTGACGATCGCCACTTCCACCCGTCTTGCGGCTAAGGAATTTTTGACTAATTCATCCTTCAAACTAAGTAAACCCTGATTTAAAGCCTCAATCGGATCTCCTTGCATCGACCCAGATGTGTCTAGTAAAAGTACACAAGGACAACGTGGTTCTGGGTTCTCAGCAAATTCTACTACTTCATCAAGTCTTAATGTATCATGCATAACTTTTTGTGTTATGTTAAAATTCAACGTTTTATTTTCCTTTGTTCAAAGTATATAATTCTCAGTCGCCGACGCGACTACAGAATATAGTATCTAGTGGTAGATGCTCTAATCTTTATTAAACAAATTATTTTCATGAAGTTCTCTATATATTTAAGATGAACTTGAACACAGCTTAGTTTAGCAAAAAAGAGTTTATCAAAACCCAGCATTACCTGTTGTAATGTATCTACCAAAAATTTATATCCATTAAACCTACAGTACAATAAATACGTAAACTTTCCTAGGTAACTTCTTAAAGATTTTATGTAGAAGAATCGTTTCTTTATCGAAAAATAATTAACCATAATTAAAATCATTAACTTTAGAAGTATACCAGTGTAACTGCGCGAACTTGGAATAACATTTACCTGCTTTTGGTAAGTGGGCATCAATAAACGTGATGATTAAGGTCTTCACTCAAGAGTTGTTAGTAGTGAGTAAAGCCTAGAAGCAACAATATCTACTGTTAGTCATAGCTATGACAAGTGTTTACTTTTATTCATACCTACCTACTTATTTTTTGAGATAAATTAAGTAGTACGTACAAAATGTAACAGATAGGTTGCAAAACTTATATTTTTTAATATATATACATATTTTAAAAGGAATAAGCTGTGCATAAAGACATATTACAAAGAAGAAAATACTTCATAGCTCATATTTTCAATCTACAAATGTTCAGTTGTTGATTCCGCAAAAAAAACTTGAAAAATATGAATAACTCAGGTACATTCACCAAACTACGTCCTCTAAGTTTGTTAAGACAGTTATCCAATTGCTCCGACAGTACTTGTTTACAAGCATTGAGTAACTCAGTTATTTGGTCTATTTACTTAGAACAGGGCAAAATAACTTACGCTACCCATTCCGTAGAACCCTTTGATCGACTAGAACGCCATTTGCGTCGTCTCAGCCACCAAATTCCACTCCTTACTAATGAGGTTCGTGTTCAAGTAAGGTTGATGTTTGAACCTGATTCACACAGTCAGTTAATCGAAGATGACAGCAATTCGAGAAGCTATCCTCCTGAATATCAGGCTATATCCTGGCTTATTAGTCAACAACATTTACATTCTACACAAGCAGCAGTGCTGATTCAGGAATTAGTTAAAGAGGTGATTGAATCATTTGTGCTTATCAAAGATGGTACTTATGAATTAGCAGAACCACTTAATCGAATGCCAAAAATTTGCAGGCTAGATGTAGAAAAAATTCTAGCCCGTTGCCAAATAAGATTACACAATTGGCAGGCTTTTGTTCCCCAAATTTCTTCTCCATATCAACGTCCATATCTGTTGATTAACAGTAAACTTGAGAACCAAGACTTACCAAAACTTCAGCCAGATTTAATTAACTGGATGAAGGGTTTTAGCCTGTGTCATCTGGCTGCAATTTTGAATCAAGATGAAATCCAACTGGCTCGCAATTTATACCCTTACATCCTTCAGGGTGCGATTATCCTACATGAACCCGATCCACCATTTGATAAATTACCAAAGATTTTTGAAGAGCAATGTCTACGACGGGCTACGCCTACGCTTTTCTCAAAATTAATTCCAGAGTTAGTTGACACCAAAGAAAAACTAAGTACCAGCGTCAACTCTTACCCAAATATTTCTGAAGAGAATATAGCTCCTGTTCAGCAATTACCACAGATATCTACTCCTCCAAAAGAGAACTTTCAGGAACCAACAATATCAAATAACATAAATTCTGCTTCCCAAAGAGTAACGGCTGCTACTGTAACAGCACAAAAAATCCACAAAATCGTTTCTGTTGATGATAGCCCCACAATTCTTAAAGAAATTAGTTATTTCTTAGAAAATGAAAATTTTTCTGTAGTGACTATTAACGATCCAGTAAAAGCCGTTTTGTCAATTATAAGGCACAAACCAGACTTAATTTTATTGGATTTAAACATGCTAGGAATCGATGGTTATGAATTGTGCCGAATTATACGAAATAATTCCATATTTCAGAAGACTCCCATTATTTTTGTTACTGGGAATAAAGGAATTGTAGACAAAGTAAAAGCGAAATTAGTAGGGGCATCTGGCTATCTAACTAAACCGTTTACCCGCGCCGAATTACTGAAAATAGTCTTTATGCATTTGACTTAAATTAACTACTCCAATGAGTTTTTTTCTACACATTACTTTGTGCAATAATCTACACATGACTACTAATCTAGAAATTGACGAAAACTTAATTAAGGAAGCTCTCGAACTTGGTGGTCATCCAACTAAGGACGCGGTTGTTGAAGAGGCATTACGAGAGTATGTACAGCGTCGAAAGCAACTGAAAATTCTGGAGCTATTTGGCATGATTGAATATGACGATGATTATGACTACAAGCAACAGCGTCGGAGTTGATGAAAGTCATTGTTGATACTTCAGTCTGGTCTTTAGCTCTCAGACGTAATTATAAAGTTGATGAATCACCCTATATTGCAGTGTTGCGAGAATAAATTATCGATGGTCGAGTTGCTTTGCTTGGCGCTGTTCGGCAAGAGATACTCTCAGGGATTCGTGATGCCAACCAATACAATCGGCTGAAAAATTATCTCCGTGCATTTCCCAATCTGGAATTAGATATGGAAGACTATGAACTTGCTTCTGAGTTTTATAACACTTGCCGCAGCAATGGTATTCAAGGTGCAAACACTCATTTTCTCATTTGTTCCGCAGCCGTTCGGAGAAATTACACAATAGTAACCACAGATAAAGATTTTGATAATTTCAGTCAGCATATTCCCATAACATTGTTTCAATGCTAGGTCTACGCTACTTAACCCTACACTCAAGTTAGAGGATAAAGGGTTTTGCTCATAATGCCAGTCTTTTCCTTAACTCAGCCTCCAACTGTTCACCTGTGCTAACTACAACCCTATTTGGTCTAGCTCTAACAATCATTAAATAGTGTTGAAAAGCTTCTTCATCCTGGGGATGATGCTTTACATATTCCCGTAATTCCGCTTCAGTTAATTGCTGATAATCTAAATTACTCATTGGATGATTTCCTCTCCGTTACTCAAAATTTCTACTTGAATTGTTTGGCCTATTAGCACTACTATTCTTTGCGATCGCTTGTCGTACCTGGTTAGCTCAATTGTTTGTAGTAGGTTACTTACTCGCACACATAAATCGTAGAAAGCTTTTAACTGTTCAATCGTGGGTTCCATTTGTATAGATTAGCTACTGAATCTCTCGTAGCAAACATCTAACTCACATTGACTGACACAAGTCAAGACGAAAAGAAAAGATTAGCATGAGAGATTGTTCTGCCAGTCTAACGTAGTAGGATTGTTCAAGTGAAAGGGTACGCTTTGAGAGACGAGTAGCCATCGAGCGCTTCTTGCACCCTAAAATAAGAGCAAAAGACGATTCTTAAAACAAGCACACTCCATGCGTATTTCTCTAAATTGGCTGCGCGAACTAGTAGAGATAAAACTTAGTCCGGAAGAATTAGCCGAAACCCTGACAATGGCAGGGTTTGAGGTAGAAGATATTGAAGACCGCCGCACTTGGGCAAATGGCGTGGTGATCGGGAAAGTGCTTGAGCGTCAACCCCATCCCAACGCCGATAAATTGAGTGTTTGCCAAGTGGATATCGGTGCAGATGAGATTTTAAATATTGTCTGTGGCGCTGCCAATGTGAAGGCAGATATCTATGTCCCAGTGGCAACTACGGGTACTTACTTACCCAACATCGATTTAAAAATTAAACCTGCAAAACTCCGTGGTGTCCCATCTCAGGGCATGATTTGTTCTTTAAAGGAACTCGGTTTGCCCACCGATGTAGACGGAATTCATATTTTTACCCAGGAAAATTTACCATTGGGTAGTGATGTGCGGCCGTTGTTGGGTTTAGATGATGTAATTTTAGACCTTACCGCAACTGCCAACCGCGCTGATGCTCTAAGTATGGTAGGCGTAGCACGGGAAGTAGCAGCTTTAACTGGTGGAAAATTGAGTATTCCTGAACCTGGTGAAGTCTCTATTAGCAAAACTACCGGAAATTTAGCTTTAAAAATTGCCGATACCCAAGCTTGTCCTGCATACATTGGTACGGTAATTGAACAGGTCAAAATTGCTCCATCTCCCGAATGGCTGCAACAGCGTTTGCGGGCGGCTGGTGTACGTCCCATAAGTAATGTGGTGGACATTACTAACTACGTTTTGTTGGAATGGGGACAACCACTGCACGCCTTTGACTGCGATCGCATAAAATCTGTTGCAAGTAGCGAAAATTTAACCATCGGCGTTCGTTTCGCCAATAATGGAGAATTCCTCAAAACCTTGGATGGACAAACTCGCACCCTAGCATCCCAAAATTTGTTAATTACCGCTAACGACAGACCCGTTGCACTGGCGGGAGTTATGGGTGGAGAAGAAACGGAAGTCCATGAAGGAACTCAAAATATAGTTTTAGAAGCAGCATTATTTGATTCCGTAGCAATTCGCCGTTCTTCCCGCAGTGCAGGCTTAAGAAGTGAGGCTTCTGGTAGATATGAACGGGGAGTTAACCGCGCTGAGTTGGAAATAGCTAATCGCCGCGCCTTATCTTTAATTAGCGAATTAGCGAGTGGAATTCTTGTCCAGCAGGAAATTGCCGACACCCGCCCCGATCCGTCTACCTGGAGTCGTTCTATCGCCCTGCGTTTAGACCGAGTTAATCAGATATTGGGGCCAATCGAATTGGAAGAGGACACAGGTGAACTCCAAGAACAAGATGTTGAGCGCATCCTGACTGCATTGGGATGTAAGTTAACTCCTTCAGGAGAAGATAGCAGCCATCAACCCACATGGTCTGTCTCTGTTCCACCTTATCGTTACCGCGACTTAGAGCGAGAAATTGATTTAATTGAAGAAATTGCCCGTCTCTATGGCTACAACAAATTCTGCGACACATTACCAGAAAAAGCGGAAGCTGGCTATCTGCCTTTAGATCAAGAACTAGTTCGCAAGTTACGAGCTTTCCTGCGGGCTGAAGGGTTGACAGAATTAATCCACTATTCTTTAGTCAAACCAGGAGAAGACAGAAATATAGTCCTGTCAAACCCCTTATTTGTCGAATATTCAGCGCTGCGAACCGATTTGTTATCTGGGTTAATTGATGCCTTCCAATACAATTTAGAGCAGGGTAATGGTGCCCTTAACGGCTTTGAAATCGGGCAAATATTCTGGCGAGAAGAAGACGGTTTGCAAGAGACAGAAGCCCTTGCAGGGATTGTGGGAGGGGATACTTCCCTTGGCAAATGGTCAAAAAGTGGACGCGAAGAACCCATCACCTGGTTTGAAGCCAAAGGCATTTTAGAAAGTGTATTTCGGCAACTTGCCTTGGAGGTAGAATTTCAGCCCGATCGCCGCGACGATCGCTTACATCCAGGACGCACCGCTTCTCTGTGGATTCGGGGTAACAGGCTGGGTATTTTTGGGCAACTTCATCCCCAACTGCGGCGAGAAAAAGGTTTACCAGATTCCGTCTACGTTTTCCAGTTGGATCTAGATGTACTTTTAGATTCGCTAGGACAAGATGAAGTTCTCGTTCCTACATTCCAGCCCTATTCTACCTATCCAGCTAGCGATCGCGACATCGCTTTTTTCGCACCTGTGAAAATCTCAGTTTCCGATATTCAAAAAGTAATTACCAAAGCGGGTAAAGATTTGCTCGACTCGGTGGAATTATTTGATGAATATCGCGGCGAAAATGTCCCCGAAGGACAAAGAAGTTTGGCATTCCGTCTAATTTATCGGGCTAGCGATCGCACTCTGACTGAGGCAGAAGTGGAACCAGTACACAATAAAGTCCGCGAAGCTTTGGTGGAAAAATTCGGCGTGAATTTGAGAAGTTAGAAGTTATATAAAGTTGGTGCCCAGATCCCCGACTTCTTCAAGAAGTCGGGGATCTAAATCCCGCTTAAGTAAGTGCCATTCGCCAGTAAGGTGCGTTATGGACACGCCGAATTAACAAATGAGTTCGCCGAAATAGCAAATGCGATCGCCGAATTAACAAATGAGTTCGCCGAAATAGCAAATGAGTTCGCCGAAATAACAAATGAGTTCGCCGAAATAGCAAATGGGTTCGCCGAATCAACAAATGAGTTCGCCGAAATAGCAAATGGACACGCCGAATCAACTCGGTTAAGGTTTTTTGATGAAAATTTTAGATCACAAAGATGCGATAAATCATCACAAAGACGCGATAAATCGCCGTCTCTACAATAATCATTCTTTTGTAGAGACGGTGATTCATCGCGTCTCTTGCCTTAACCTAATCCCACTTGCTTGAATAAAGCAGTGTTACATCTATACTACTACTCAACAGTAATTACTGTATAATTTGCTCTGATGCTACTCGTAAAAAATAATTTTTCGGGAATAAACATGATAGAGTTTGCCGCAATTACTTCAGCGATTACTCCCATAATTAAAAAATATGCTCCTCAAGCTGGTCAATTAATCATTAAACAAGGCACAAAGTAAAAGTAAAATTCCTCGCTTCCGTCCCATTACAGCCAGCTTAACCACTCCAGGCGGAAACCTACTGCGTACTCTGACTGGTCATAACAACTCGGTAAGAGCAGTAGCGATCGCCCCAGATGGAAAAACAGCCGTTTCTGGTTCATCTGACAAGACCCTGAAAGTGTGGGATTTGCAGACCGGAAAGGAAATCTCTACCCTGACTGGTCATAACAACTCGGTAAGAGCAGTAGCGATCGCCCCAGATGGAAAACAGCCGTTTCTGGTTCAGGTGACAACACCCTGAAAGTGTGGGATTTGCAGACCGGAAAGGAAATCTCTACTTTTATTGGTGATAGTCCTATAAATTGCTGTGCAGTTTCCCCAGATGGATTGACAATTGTAGCAGGAGAATCGTCAGGGCGTGTTCATTTCCTCCGTTTAGAAGGGGGTTAAAAAATGAAACCGATCACTGAAAATCCTATCAATATCCCCAGATATCCCCTAGAATTTCAGCAAATAATTACTGCTAAAAATCAAAACTTTGTCGGTCGTGAATTTGTCTTTTCTGCTATCAACAAATTTCTCAATCAATCTGACCGGGGCTACTTTACTATTATCGGCGATCCTGGTGTTGGTAAAAGTGCCATTCTTGCCCATTATGTCAGCCAAAATCCGGGAGTTGTTTATTACAATGTCGAAATTACAGGTAAAAACCGCGTTGAGGAATTTCTGACGACGATTTGCACTCAATTAATAGAAATCGCCCAAAATCAAGGTATTAAAACTAGTGTTGAGCGGAGTCGAAACAATCTCACCGCAAACTTTTCTGACTCTACCACAGAAGACAGTGGTTTTTTATCGTTTTTACTGCAACAAATCAGCAATAGATTGCAACCAAAACAACGTTTAATTATTACTATAGATGGCTGCGATAGAATTGATATCAACAATCAACCACGCGGCTCAAACATATTTTATTTACCCCGTTATCTGCCCGAAAAAGTTTATTTTATCCTTAGCCGTCGTCCTTTTTTGGCAGATAAATCAGGTTTATTAATTGAAACACCAGCCCAATCTTTAGATTTATCAAATTACCCTGAACAAAATCGCGCTGATATCCAGGAATATATTAAAACTTATTTAAATAAATCATCTCATTCTGTAGACGCTTCTGCGGTTTACCGCAGGATGCGTAGCCTGAGCGAAGGGAAGAATCCTGGAGATGTTTCGCTCAATATAACAGAGCAAGGTTTTGATGATGAAACGAATTTTATGTATGTTAAAGAAATTTTAGCAGATATTAATGAGGATATTTACCCCCAAAATTTACAGATATATTACCAAAATCATTTAGAAAAAATGAATTTAGCCACCAGTAAACAGCAACCAATGGCTTTGCAGGTGTTAAATATCTTAGTTCAAGAGCAATCAATATCAATAGAAGCGATCGCAGAAAGATTAGATGTAGATGAATATGAAATCAAGGTAATTTTAGACAAGTGGCGAGAGTTTTTACATTTAGAATCAATAGCAGCAGAAATGCATTATAGTATTTATCATGCTAGTTTTCGTGATTGGTTGAGGCAACAAATTGAGTCTAAATTTTGAGTTAAAAGGGCGCTTATAGGATGTTTGAAAAGTCTTCTTGTTGGTAGAAAAAGTTTTAGATCCCCCTAAATCCCCCTTTTTAAGGGGGACTTTGATTCCGGTTCCCCCCTTTTTAAGGGGGGTTAGGGGGGATCTCAAGGTGCCTAAAGTCATAGGAAAACACTTTTCAAGCAACCTCTTAGAAACCGCTAGAGTAATATCTTATTAACCAGTAGGAGTAACAAGCAATTATGACTAAATATGTACTCTGGGGAACTTACTGCGAAGACGTTCTCGAAAAACGTGTCCCTCACCGTCAAGCTCATTTAGACGGATTAGCAAAACAGAAAGAATCCGGTGTGCTGATTACCATCGGCCCCACCAAGGATGTTACAAAAGTTTTTGGAATTTACGAAGCCGAAGACGAAGCCACTGTGCGCCAGTTGATTGAAAACGATCCTTACTGGAAAAATGGCATCTGGACTGAATATTCTGTCAAAGAATGGATTCAAGCTTTTTAAATTTATTGTGGGGCATGGGGCATAAGGCATTGGTTATTAATTCTTCTCCCTCGCTCCCTCATCTCCTCATAGGGTTCGGTTAGGGTTTTTTGATGAAAATTCTAAATCACAAAGACGCGATAAATCGCCGTCTCTACAATAATCAATCCTTCGTCTTGACGGCGATTTATCGCGTCTATTGGCTTAACCGAACCTATTGCCTCATCTCCCTCATCCCCACTCCGCACATAATATGAAAATTTGGCAAGTTGATTTTTATCGTCGTCCCTCACAAGATGCTTCTGGACAAATTTTATGGGAGTTGTTGATTTGTGACGCAACTCGCAGCTTTGAATATGAAGCCACCTGTCTCCAGTCAGCAGCGAATTCTAGTTGGGTGGCTGCTCAACTTGAGTTAGCCGCAGGTGAAAAATTGCCAGATGTAATTCAAGTATTTCGTCCTCAGTCTCTAAGTTTAATTGAGGCTGCTGGACGCAATTTAAGTATTAATGTCGAACCTACCCGCTACACCTTGGCGTTAAAGCAGTGGTTACAAGAAAAGCAGTATCCCTCAGCGCTAGATAAACCACCCCCAGCACCATTACCAGAAAACCTCTGGGGAGAACAATGGCGTTTTGCAAGTCTAGCTGCTAGTGATGTAGAAACGAGATTTAGCGATCGCCCCATTCCCATTTTGCACATCCCAGAACATCTCAAACCGATCAATTTAGGTTTGGCATCAACAGTCCCCGTTCCTGGTGTGGTAATTTATGGTGGACGGCAATCAATGCGCCTAGCACGGTGGTTGCAGCAAGCCCGTTCTGTGGCATTAAACTATATTTCTGGCGCACCAGACGGCTTAATCTTAGAAGCTGGCTTGGTGGATAGATGGATTGTTGCCACATTTGAAGATCCAGAAGTTACAACAGCAGCCCAAGCATTTGAACAACGGAAACAGCAAAGCCGAGGATTGCATTTTTTGTTAGTGCAACCTGATGATTCTGGGATGACTTATAGCGGCTTTTGGTTATTGCGGTCAGAAAATGGATATTAATTGCCAAAAATATTATTCTCTTTATTGAGTGAATTTTGAATTGCTTGTGACTCTTAGCCAATTATATGAATGAATAAAATCATACTAAATAGTAATACTTAAAATTCATACAGATGCTCAAAGTCACAATTAGTTTAGAAGAAGACATCCTGCAATTTGTGGATCAGTATGCACAAGGGAATCGTAGTGCATACATTAACCCGCATTTCTCACAAGCTTCAGGCGTTTGATGGAGCAGAGGGGCGGAGGGGCAGAGGGGCAGAGGGGAAAGAACTTGGTATTTGAACTCTCCCTTGCTCCCCTGCACAAGCGCAGGCTTTGAGAGGTGTGGTGAGAAATCCGGGATTAATAGATTGCTGGCAGAACACCACCGCCAAATTTTAGCAGCAGAAATGATTGCAGCCCTCAAGCAGGATGCTGAAGATCCAGAGTATCAAGCTGAAATTGCTACTTGGGATAGCGTTACTGGAGATGGCATAAATGCCAGGAAGTAATTTAACTTATCGGTGAGGAGAAATACGTTGGGTGAATCTTGATCCAACAGTGGGGGCTGAAGCAAAAAAATCCGCGCTTGTTTGATTGTGCAAAATGACATCATGAATCAGTATGGTTGAACACCTAAAATGGTACAAAATTAACACCCTAGTGCGTTAGTCTACGGAATAACAACTAGTTTTTAGGTTTCAACTTCGGGGTTTTCAGCCAACATTCTGATAAAAATGTAAAATTAATAAAGATTTAATAGAGTTAGGAAGATCCGCCCAAGCTGGGGTATCTCGCCAAAAAAGATGAAAATTAAAAAAAAAGAAATATCCTACGCCAATCACTGACGGTTTTCCGCTACAGTGGACGGGCTGTAAGCTTAGTATGGACTACTAGCCGATCGCTTACTATTTTTTTGGCGAGTTTAACAATAGTTGCTGGTCTTTTACCGGCGGCGATATCTTACATAAGCAAGTTAATTGTTGATGCAGTGGTATTTGCATCTCAAGTTAACTCAGACAGCAATGCTTCTGTCAATATCTATCCTTCTCTATTTTATGTAGGGTTGGAAGCGATCGCTGTAATTCTACTAGCAGGTAGTCAAAGGGGAATCCTCATTTGTCAGTCGTTATTGCGGGCGCTAATGGGCCAACGAGTAAATGTACTCATCTTAGAAAAGGCGCTGACACTGGATTTGAGGCAGTTTGAAGACTCAGAATTTTATGATAAATTGACCAATGCCCGACGAGAAGCATCGGTTCGTCCCCTTTCCTTAGTAAGCCGCACCTTTGGGTTAGTACAAAATGCCCTTTCCCTGATTACCTACGGGATTTTGCTAGTAAATTTCTCAGTTTGGGCGGTAGTAGTACTGGTTTTGGCAGCTATGCCCGTATTTATTGCCGAAACGAAATTTGCCGGAGAAGCCTTTCGTTTGTTTAGTTGGCGTGCAGCAGAAACCCGCCAACAGCATTACTTAGAAAATCTCATAGCAAGAGAAGATTTTGTCACAGAAGTCAAACTCTACCAGCTGGGAGAGATGTTGCTAGGACGTTATCGCAGCCTATTTGAACAACTCTATGGCGAAGACCGTGATTTAACTCTGCGGCGAGGATTGTGGGGATATCTCTTGAGTTTAGTTAGCACTGGTGCTTTTTACCTAGCTTATGCTTGGATTGTGCTAGAAACAGTGCTAGGTAGGATTTCCTTGGGAGATATGACCATGTATCTCACTGTGTTTCGCCAAGGACAGTCTACTTTCTCCAATGCCCTCACTTCTATTGGAGGAATGTATGAAGACAACCTATATCTATCAAATCTCTATGATTTCCTCGAAGAGGAAGTACCAAAATCTTGGGGTAAGGCAACCATTGGTTTAAATCCTCAAGATGGTATCCGTTTTGAGAACGTATCATTTACTTATCCAGGAAGTTCTAAACCAGCGTTGACAAACATTTCGCTGCACTTAAAACCCAGAGAGAAACTGGCAATTGTCGGTGAAAACGGTTCCGGTAAAACTACCTTAATCAAACTACTTACCCGACTCTACACCCCTGATTCTGGGCGAATTTTCTTAGATGGCTTGGACTTGCAAGAATGGGATGTGGATGTGTTGCGGCGTCGCATTGGGGTAATTTTTCAGAACTTTGTCCGCTATCAATTTACTGTGGGTGAGAATATTGGTGTGGGCGATGTAGAACATCTCGAAAACAAAACCCGTTGGCAAACTGCTGCTGAAAAAGGCATGTCCCAATCTTTTATCGACCAATTACCCCAAAGCTTTCAGACTCAACTTGGTCGTTGGTTTAAGGGAGGACAGGAACTTTCTGGGGGACAGTGGCAGAAAATTGCCTTGTCTCGTGCGTTTATGCGATCACAAGCAGATATCTTGGTGTTAGATGAACCAACATCAGCAATAGATGCCCAAGCTGAGTTTGAGATTTTCAATCATTTTCGCGCTATTACTCAAAATCAGATGGTACTTTTGATTTCCCATCGCTTCTCAACGGTAAGAATGGCTGACAAAATCGTAGTTATAGAAAACGGCGAAGTTATAGAACAGGGAACTCACGAAGAGTTGTTACAGCTAGGAGGACGTTATGCCAAGTTGTTTCTGTTGCAAGCAGCCGGTTATCAATAGGATGTGAGCTATTTTGTGGATTTAGATAGCGATGCCTACGGTGGGCTGCGCCTACGCTCACTGTGTAGAAAGCACATAACATCTCTATCTAACCACGTTAAACTGTTCAGTAAACATGGGTCACTAGACACTCCGTATCGTTAAACATTGCTACCTGATAAATTATGCAAATAACAAAACAGCGATACTATACCCCAGAGGAATATTTAGAGTTAGAAGAAGCTGCTGACTACAAAAGTGAATACATTGACGGACAAATAATTCCTATGGCGGGTGGAACAATAAATCATAATCAAATAGCACTCAACTTAAGTACTGAGTTTAATTTTGCCTTTAAAAAGCAGAACTACCGAGTTTTCATGGGTGATGTTCGTCTGTGGATACCCCAAAAGCTTACCTACACCTATCCAGATGTGATGATTCTGGCAGGTGAACCAGAGTTTTTTAACAACCGAAAGGATATAATTATTAATCCACAGATTATTGTTGAGGTTTTATCAAAATCTACCAAAGGGTACGATCGCGAAGATAAATTTCAGGCTTACCGAACGATTTCCACTTTCCAAGAATATCTATTAATTGACCAAACTCGGATTCATGTAGAGCAATTTTCCAAAATTGGGAAAAAGCAATGGACGCTTCGTGAATATGATGAAGAAGATGAAGCGATCGCACTTGTAACAGTACCATTTGAGATTTCTTTACAAGATTTATACAACAAGGTGAAGTTTGAGCCTGTTGAGTTGGAAGGGGAAAGTGCTGATGTTGAGGAATTGGCGTAAGGTGCGATGCCCTGTATCTTAAAAATGTTTAAGCCACTTTTAACGATTTTTGAGGGAAAGTAATTGGCTCTGGCAAAGGTTTTCCTTGCTCTTTATACCATTCAATCAGAGATTCAATTACCTCTTGCCCGTGTTTAGCAGCTTCTTCATAACTCTTACCATGAGTGTGGAATTGCTGCCAAGGGAATTCCGGTAAGTGTAC
The DNA here is from genome assembly GCF_051172895.1 of Nostoc sp. CALU 1950. NCBI lineage: Bacteria > Bacillati > Cyanobacteriota > Cyanophyceae > Nostocales > Nostocaceae > Nostoc > Nostoc sp. CALU 1950. The sequence goes on from NZ_JBDNJQ010000027.1 coordinate 53,890, forward strand.
TAAGTAGCAATTGTCTTCATCTGACCATTGAATTACCATACTGTAGCGATCGTTCATTATTCTTCCTCTACTTCTCCTAGTTGCTTTAAAACACGATTGACTTGCTTTTCCAAGTATCGGGGTGCATCGTCTCCATCTTTTCCCGCAATGGTAATTGGTTCGTCAAGTATCAATGGGTGAGTCCAGAAGGTATGACTACCTTTTGCAGGACGGTAGACAAACCCAGCCTTTAACAAAATAGCTTTTAACTCTCTAATTTTCTTGGGCATCTACCCTAAATTTAAATAACTGTGTTATTATCTTTTTGGTGCAAATGTACTATAAAAAATCTAAATTACTCAAATTTTCACTAAATATCGTTGAGGTTAAACTTGTCTTTAGCAGAAGCTATCAAGCTTAAAATTTATGAAATTGTAGAGAAAACTCCAGATTGGTTTCCAATATGCTTTAGTTTTTACAAAAATGCAAGTAATTACTTAATTGATGAAGGGCATCCCAGTCAAATCTCTTATAAAGACTTGTTTCTCCAAGAATATGCAAGTGGAGATACCTTAACTTCTGGTTATATTATAGGTCAATTTCATGCCCTCATAGTGTCTCAAAAGGCAGCATTTATTGCTATTGCAGTTCCCGACGAACCTTTAGCAAATTCGCAGAGGGAACATAACAATTATATTTTGAAAGGAATAGCTCAACCGTTTCAAGCAGAGTTTGATGGTACATCATGGGGTGAAGACGGAACCATTGAATGGGATGCTCAAGATCCTCTTGCACCAAATCATCCAGAGCTTGCGTTAAATAGGGATGTTTGGAGATTTCCTCTAGAAGTAGGTACGTGTTCACCAATAACTCTATGGGTTCGCTTTATGGATTGGGGTGGTTGGGCGAGATGGCCTTATCATTCTCAATATATCTATTTATTTGCAGCCCCCAAGCAGCTTATGATAATGAAAAACTCTCTACATAAATTTGAGTGGTAGTAAAAGTTTGGTTAATAAGTAGCATTTATTGTTAATTTTTTACTTAAAAATAGTAAATTTATAAATACAAAGTTTAGATGTTTTGTTATTCTAATTTTTGCTGCTCAGAAGAGATTACTCGTTAAGGAAAAGAATAATTGCTCTAGGTTTAGAAAGGATAAACGTCCACCATCGCCCACCATCCCCCACCAACTTAGATAAAATCACTATGGTGCTACTTAACCCTAAGTCTAATGAAAAGCGATCGCTCCCCTTTCCAACTCTCCCTTCAACGTCCTGAACTACTCGCGCCAGCAGGTAACTGGGACTGTGCTAAAGCTGCTGTGGAAAATGGGGCAGATGCGATTTATTTCGGTTTGGATCGCTTCAACGCCAGAATGCGGGCAGAAAATTTTACTGAGGCGGACTTACCTCAATTGATGACATTTCTGCATCAGCGCGGCGTAAAAGGTTATGTCACTGTCAACACACTAATATTTCCCAAAGAACTAGCAGAAGCACAGCAATATCTCCGCACAATTATTGCAGCAGGTGTGGATGCGGTGATTGTCCAAGATATTGGTATATGCCGTCTCATCCGTCACCTTTCCCCTGATTTTCCTATTCATGCTTCCACGCAAATGACCATCACCAGTGCGGCTGGGGTGGAATTTGCCAAGTCCCTCGGCTGTCAATTAGTGGTGCTGGCGCGTGAATGTTCTCTTCAGGAAATCAATAAGATTCAGCAGCAGATTGCCCAACAGGAAACTTCGCTGCCTTTGGAAGTCTTTGTTCACGGTGCTTTGTGTGTGGCATATTCCGGTCAGTGTTTGACTAGTGAGGCTTTAGGCGGACGTTCTGCAAATCGAGGTGAATGTGCCCAAGCTTGTCGGATGCCCTACGATTTAATCGCTGATGGGGAAGTTGTAAATTTAAAAGAACGCAAATATTTACTCAGTCCTCAAGACCTAGCAGGGTTGGATGTTTTGCCAGATTTGGTTAAGTCAAGAGTAACTTGTCTCAAGATTGAAGGTCGTTTGAAAGCTCCAGAGTATGTTGCCAATGTCACCCGTGTTTATCGCCAAGCTTTGGATCGGGTGATGGAGGAATTGGAAAGACCTAACCCCCTAACCCCCTTACCTGGTAGGGAAGGGGGAATAAAGACTCCCCTCTCCGTTTCGGAGAGGGGTTGGGGGAGAGGTCAATCAGATCAAGAACACTACAACCTAGAGATGGCATTTTCTCGCGGACTCTACACGGGTTGGTTTGGCGGGATTAATAATCAGGAACTAGTTCACGCCCGGTTTGGTAAAAAACGTGGGGTTTATTTAGGTGAAGTCAGCCGCATTCACAACGAACAGGTAACAGTCAAACTGGAAGCGCCTGTCAAACCGGGCGATGGAATTGTGTTTGACTGCGGTCATCCAGAGGCGAAGGAAGAAGGTGGCCGGGTTTATGCTGTGGTATCCAAAGGTAATGAAACCATGCTGTCCTTTGGTCGAAATGACTTGAATCTGCGTCGAGTGCATATAGGCGATCGCATTTGGAAAACCAATGATCCAGAATTAGATAAGCAACTACGTCAAAGTTTTGCTGGCGATAACCCACAATTTCAGCGTCCGATTGACTTGGAGGTTTATGGAGAAGTTGGTCAGGCGTTGATTGCGATCGCTCGTGATCAACTCGGTAATATTGTACAAGTTGAGTCTGCAATTTCTCTGGTGGAGGCGCACACCAAACCACTAGATACAGACCGTTTACAAGAACAATTCGGTCGTCTCGGTAACACACCTTTCTGTTTGGGACAGCTAACCAACCACCTCAGTGGTACTTTCATGCTACCCGTAAGTGAGTTAAACCGGATGCGGCGGGAAATCGTAGCACAGTTGGAAGAATTGCGAAGTCAACCCAGACGCTGGCAATTACATTCTGATGTCTCTTTCCAAGACCTACTTCCCTCCTCATCTCCCCTATCCCCCACCCTGCGGGAAGCTAAAGCTACATCTCCCTCACTCATTGTCCTAGTACGAAACCTCAAGCAACTCCAAGCCGCCCTCAAAGCTGGTGTTGAAACACTGTACTGTGAATTTGAAGACCCCCGTGCCTACCGAGAGGCAGTACAGCTAGTACGTCAAGCAAGACAACAATACCCAATCCCCAGCATCTGGGTTGCACCTCCCCGAATTACTAAACCGGGCGAAAATTGGATTTTGCAGCAGGTACGCGCCTGTGAGGCAGATGGCTATCTGGTGCGGAACTATGACCAATTGCAATTCTTTGCAGCAGACCGTTGCATTGGAGATTTTTCGCTCAACGTTGCTAATCCCTTAACAGCAGACTACTTTCAGCAACGCTTTGGTTTAGAACGGCTGACGGCATCCTATGACCTGAATATTACCCAACTGCAAGACCTACTTACCAGTTGTCCACCCCAGTGGTTTGAGGTGACAATCCATCAACACATGCCCATGTTCCACATGGAACATTGTGTTTTTTGTGCCTTTCTATCAACGGGTACTGACTATACAAACTGTGGACGACCCTGTGAAAAGCAGGAAGTGAAATTAAAAGACCGTGTAGGTAGCGAACACGTTCTCAAAGCAGATGTAGGCTGTCGTAATACTGTATTTAACGGCACTGCTCAAACTGGAGCCGAGTACGTACAGCGTCTTATAGAACTGGGGTTACGTCACTTTCGTATCGAGTTTGTGAATGAAACGCCAGAGCAAGTGAGTAAAACAATACATTGCTATAGTCAATTATTGCGAGGTGAGATTACAGGTTCCCAACTATGGCGAGAGTTGAAGTTGCAAAATCAATTAGGCGTAACTCGTGGCCCGATGGGAGTATCTGCACTGCGGTCATAATTGATTTTCTGAACGCCCAGCTTGAAAAATCTGTTCGGCGGTCAAATTCAATTCTGGAAATGTAGGGGATATGATGCGGTCATTTCCCCGAAACAGGTTAACTTGATACTCACCATCCACCAAATAGTAAACAGAAATAGTTGGTTGTTTGGGATTACCTATATACCTTCTACCGCCTAAAGCTAAATAGTCAACAATCCAATATTCAGGAACGCCAAAAGTTTCATAGTCAACCAGCTTGGATGCATAATCATCCCTCCAATTAGTGCTGACAACTTCAATAACTAGGGGAACCGATGCAGCTTGAGTAACCGTTGAGGACTTTTTCCACATCGGTTCTGATGAAAGATTCTTTTGATTTATCATTATCACATCAGGTGAATAACCTGATTCTTTGTCAGGAATCTTAACTAATGCTTGCTTAGGTATGAGGTATGGGAGTTTTAATCGTTTGAACTCTAAAGTTACTTCACCCGCTAAAAAACCATTAATCTCTTCATGATCCCCTACTGGCTGCATTTCAACAATTACCCCATCGTGTAATTCATAGCATCCGCCATCTGGTTTCCAATTTAGAAATTCTTCAAAAGTGATTGTTTTTGGTAAGGCTTGAAACATCACACTTAGTCCTGATGATGATTCAAAGTTTAGCAAATTACTTGGTATTATTCACTTAACTCTAAGATTCCCAACTTATTTAAAAGTCAGGAATCTATCCATCACAAGGCAAAGGTTTTATTCTATTCAATTAAAACCCACCATAGTTATTTATGAATAATATTTCGATAAGCAATAATTGGGATGCTTCCCTTTACGAAGATAAACACGCCTTTGTCTGGCAATATGGCGAAGACTTACTGAAATTACTAAACCCTCAGCTAGGAGAATCGATTTTGGATCTTGGCTGTGGTACTGGACAACTCACAGAAAAAATTGCCCAAGCTGGGGCTGAAGTAATGGGAGTTGATCGTGCATCTGAGATGATTGAAAAGGCAAGACAAAACTATCCCCATATCCGTTTTGATGTTGCTGATGCTAGAAGTTTTCAAGTAGATAAGCCATTGGATGCTGTATTTTCCAACGCTGTATTGCATTGGGTAAAAGAAGCAGATAGCGCGATCGCATCCATCCATCAATCCCTAAAACCAGGGGGGCGTTTTGTGGCAGAATTTGGGGGTAAGGGAAATGTGCTAGCGATCGCCACAGCTTTATCTAACGCCTTAGAAGCAATTAATATCCCCGCACAAGCCCTAAATCCTTGGTATTTCCCTAGTATTGGTGAATACGCCACCCTATTAGAACAGCAAGGCTTTGATGTCATCTATAGCACTCTATTTGCTCGTCCAACTGCATTAGCAGAAGGAGAAGCAGGTATGGCAAACTGGATTCGGATGTTCGCCAGCAGTTTTTTAGCAGGACTTTCTGATGAGCAACAAATACAAGTAATTCGCGTCATCGAGGAATATCTTAAGCCAACACTGTATCAACAGGGAACTTGGACAGCAGATTATCGAAGAATTCGTATAGTTGCCATTAAACTTTAAATTGTGCGAATTTTGACTTGTGCCTTAATTACGAATTACGAATTAGTATCAGCTATGCATATACCTAAATTGTGCGATGCCTGCGGCGGGCGTAGCGATCGCCAGATATCCTTTTCATTACTACTAACCATTACCCTCTCAGCTTTATTAGTCCCGCCCTCACTAGCGCAAACCCCCTCAATACCGTCACCTTCTAGTGCGCCTCTGGAACTAGATTTATTAACCAAGCCAAAAGACTATGTAATTACAGCTAACACCATTAACCCAGTACAATTAACCGTTCCTAGCTTATGGTGGGCACAACAAAACTCTGAGAAAAAGCTATTGGATAATTGGATAGCATATCCAGCTTCTAACAAAGAACCTGCACGAGTAGACTTGATCGTGAATCAGCAAATTTGGAGCTTACTAGAATATGTGGAGCGCTACGACTTCGTAAATCGCTTGGGTAGCGCTGCACGGAACTTTGGTTACAATGTCCGAGTATTTAACTATCAAAAAGAACCCTTGGCAACCTACACCTGTAACTTTAGGACAAGTCCAGCTTTATGCAGTATCCAAACAAATCTTAAGAACAAGATAGGGTTACAGCGTTCTTTGTAGGGACTGGGGACTGGGGACTGGGGACTGGTGACTGGTGATTGGGAGAGATGAAACGGACAAGGAGAATAACCATGCCCAATGCTCCATGCCCAATTCCCAATTCCTAATTAAACCTTAATTTTTGCGAATAAAGACTCGTATTGTTTTATTGCTGATGGGGGTAAGGGAAGTAAAAATTCGCTTTTATTGAAAATGTTGCCATCGCTCTGTAAGATTCTCAATAATGGTTCTGGGATATCGGAAGTGGCAATCTTTGTAGAAATTGGTGAATTACTTTTGGTCAGCACCGAAATTTGTTTAGCTGTACTTGGTTGCCAACAAAAATCAATCCATTGATCTGATAAAGTGTCCTTAGTAATACCTGCCGGACGTACCCACAAATCTGCCCACATTGCTGTTCCTGACTGGGGGATAACTACGCCAAGTTGCGGATAACGTGCCAAAGCTGGTAGTACATCGCTTGACCAACCAACCGCTAGCCAAGTGTCTCCCATAATTAGGGGTTCCAAATAGTGATTGGAACTGTAGAATTTCACCTGTTGATTTAATGTCTGTAATTCTTTTTCCAAGTCTGGTACTTGGTCAATATTCTCTGTATTATAAGATTTTCCTAGCTTCTTTAAGACTAGACCAATAACTTCTCGTGGTTGATTAAGTAGAGAAATGTGCTGCTGCATTTCATCTCGCCACAAATCACTCCAATCTTTGGGTGTCCATCCCAAATTTCGGAACTTGTCACGGTTATAAACAATCACCGTGCTACCCCAGCGGTAAGGCGCACCCCACACCTTTCCTTGAGTATCCAAGTTACCTTGGTCGTTGCGCGTTACTAATTTCTTCCACCTTTCATCTAAAGCAGACCACTGTTTTAATTGGTTTCCCTGTACTTCTTGGAGTGGTTGAATCAATTTCTGCTCAATAGCTGCTTTTAGCCAGTAATCTCCCAATGTCACTAGGTCTGCCTCCGCTGCTTTTTGACCTTGCCTAAAGGGTATAAAGCGACTCCATCCTTGCTCATCAGTACTTTTCGGTTTCTGCTGCCAATTTTGTAATTGCTGAAATAAATCCTGTAACTGCTCGACTGGAGAAAACTTTAACTGCACCTGTTGTTGCAAACCGTTGTGGAACTGATTCACCACCTGACCAGGTATAGAACCTTTTAATAACTGCACTTTTAGTTGTGTCTGCTTGTTTCCACCACAGCCAAAAAGCAGTTGTGAAAGTGCCAGCGTACTTGTACTTAGCAAAAAAGACCGTCGATCCATTGATTTTGGATTTAAAATTTTTGATTATACCTAATATTAATAGGAGTGACGCAAAACTATAAGCGCTCTGGGGCAATACCCTGCGGGTGACGCTCCTTCTCTGCGAGACGCTGCGCGAACGTCGCTACCGCTGCGCTAACACTGAAAGCGTTCTCGTCAGAGTAGCCGCTTTGCGTCTAGATGAATTGCCCCTACCTGAAAATCATTCTTTTTGGCTATTGTTTGCGTAAGTCCTGATTAAGCAGAGATTTACCAGAGGTTGATTAGCTGAAAAGTAGAGTTGGAAAATTACCAGTATTTTTTATTGGTAATACGTATAAATTTGAAGATTTTACTCAACGTAGCAAGTTTGTCAGCAAATCACTACCTAAAGATTAATTTTTCTCCATAAATTTCCTTAGTGGTACTCATGGTCAAACTTTACTTATATTTAAAATTTCCACGAAAAATTATCAATACTTAAATAATTCATAAGTATTGTTAAGTTGGGGAGTAAATTGAATAACATAGAGAAAATGTACGGATACAGGGTATTAAATGGAGCCATTACAGCAGCAAATCCTGACTTTAAGCGAAAAACTGGATGCCCTCTGCCAAGTGATTGAGCAACTTGATGCTAAAGTTACTCAAGCTTTCTCAGAGTGTTCTTTAGCGAATACACAAGCAAAGGATAATTATCAGGAAAATGGCTCGATTGGGGGCTACCAGTTCAAAGGACGTATCAGTTTAAATCCAGAAATGGAACACAAGGATGTATTGACAGATGGCATTTATCTAGACATGCATCGTCAAGCTGGAGATAACATAACACCAGAAATTCAAATACAACGACTGACAGCGCAATTAACAGCGGCATACAATCGTATTGCTGCTTTAGAAGAACAATTACTTAGAGAGAGAATTCATTGAATTTAACCTGAGTTTGACAAATGAAAAAATGTCTAGAGTTAGGGAAGACAAGCTTTGAGGCTCAATGTCGGGTGATGGCTTTGTAGGAAGATATTAAGTATAAACAACTAATTCAGCCATCAAATTGATAAACAAGTTAAACACACTATTACATATATCTACGTAATAGTGTGATATATTTACATATAAACCAATACGGTTCAGTTAAGCGTCTTATTGCTCGCCTCTATTTGAGACAGTTCTACAATAAAAGCAAAGACATTAAGGTTGAACTAACCTAATGGGTGTACCTGAAATAAACCCAAAGATACCAATGCCTTCACCAAGCCTCTACGAAACTGATTTTTACGCTTGGACACAGGAACAAGTAACTTTACTTCGTAATGAGCAGTGGAGTCAGATTGATCTGCAAAATCTGATTGAGGAGATTCAATCTTTGGGTAAACAGCAACGTCAAGAATTGCGAAACCTTCTAAGGAATATGGATTAAATAAGATCCAGAATTCTCACACCTGTGGCTTGGCAGTATAATTCCATTGGGGCAAATAATCATCAAACACAATTTTCATCGTTTGCTTGAAATCCCCTGTGACTTTGCGACCTGTTTTGTATACCTGAGTCAAGATAGTTGTAAACACCTTCAGACCAGTTTGGGTCTTGGCATTTGCCATCAAGTTTTTAACCATTTCGACCGAATCGAAAATCACGCCCTGACAAACACGGGTTAGATGTGGAAACAGCCGATGCTCAATAGGGTTGTATTTGGAAGTGTAAGGGGGAT
>NZ_JBDNJQ010000280.1:0-4824 GCF_051172895.1 Nostoc sp. CALU 1950
TGAAGTACCTCAATACGACTTTGAAGTACCTCAATACGACTTTGAAGTACCTCAATACGACTTTGAAGTACCTCAACACGACTTTAAAGTACCTGTTGCTTATTTAAGGTAACTTTTTTGACAGTTTTAATAAAATCCTCAGTACAATCCACTAAAAATAATTAGGTCGATCTTAATTTGCTTAAATTTTTCCGAATTATCTCTCAGAGAAGTTTATTGTTGCATTGGCTAGAGTACATGAAGTAATCCCATAACTTCCTTCAGGAGCGCATTCTATGGCACGACTAAAACGCAGTTCACCCACTCTCGAAAAAGCTCTGCGTCGAATTGCAGGAATGCGATCAATTAGCCCTACGCTAGAATTTGGCAACGGATTAAATTTGACAGACTACGACAGCCGCATCCAAAACTTGCAAACCCAGCTATCTACCTACAACACTTTACTCTCTAGCATAGATGAAATGGCAGGTCGCCTCTCTCTAATTGAAGAAGAATTGCGCGGCTACTCTGAAAAGATGTTAATGAGTGTGGCAACCCATTATGGCAAAGACAGTTTGCAATATATGCAGGCGGGAGGCAAGCCACGCAAGAAATTATCACGCCGTTCGAGCAACACCCAATCCCCATCTGAGAGTACAGCTACAATCTTGAATGTTGCAAACAACAATGGTAAAGAAACCTCTGTTGTTTTACCTTAATTGTTTAACTGCATCATGCTAATGAATTCTTAATTACGAATTACGTTAGCGCAGCGTTAGCGACGCAGGAGCGTCATTACAAATTACGAATTATTCGGTCATTGGCTCCTTATCTCCCCACTCCCTATCCTGGCTTATGATCCAAATGGGTTGCTTGCTCTAGGGCAGCTTTTTCTTTAGCTCGGCGGACATAGGGTTGTAATTGGGAGCGATCGCAACCTGTTAAAATACTCAGGTTTTCCAAGGTGATCCCCCGCATTAACATTTCTACGCGCCAGGTTTGTTGTGCTTGAGCTAAAGCTGGCGCTTGTCCTTGGGGAGTTAACAATCCCTCACTCCATACTTGCCAACGTGTCTCAAGCTCTGATTTTGAGATGGGTGTGCCTGTTTCATTCAAAAACATGGCTGTTTGAGCATCTTTACGACTTTTCAGCCATTTGATTAAAGGATTATTAGTAAAAGAGCCGTAGCGTTTGCCCAAAATCCACTGATTCACAGGTACTTGACGGACAAATCCGGGAATTGTGATTTGTAGGAAGTGCCCTTGAGTATCGTAGATTTGGTGCGATCGCTGCAAGCTAATTATTTCTGTGGCGGATAACCCAGCCCCAAATAATACATAAGCTAAAGCATAATCTCGCGTTCCCAATTTCCTGGCTTGTTGCAGAATTTCGTGAACTAAACTAGCAGGCAAATCAGCTACTTCTGTATTGCTCAAGCCTCCTTGTAAGCAGTTTGTTGCTAATTCTGCTGAAGATGACATGGCTCCATTTAAAAACAACTCCACCAAATTTTCTAGAAAATCGTCGCGATCGTCCCAAAGTTCGTGAAATTCGCTAGTGAACTCAATTACGGCATATCCCAAGATCATTCCATTCAGCAAACTGGCTAATTTTTCTGCGGGTAAATAAGTATTTAGGTGTCCTTGCTGGATTACAGTAGCTAAATACTGAGCTACATAGCGGTTTGCTTCTGTTACTCCCCTGCCTAGGGCGCGGCGATTTTCTGCCGGAAATTGGTCGGCTTCACCCACCACAGACCGGACGAACTCTGGCACTCGTTCTAGTGCATGTAAAGTGTCACTTGCATAATCCTTAAGAGCTTGGTAAACATTGCCAGGAGGCGTTGCTCGCCGCACCAGCGATTCACCTAAATCCTTGAAAGCTGCGGACTCTTCTAGCACAGCCAAAAGCAGTCCGTGCTTATTGCCAAAATTCCGAAATAAAGTCACTTCGTTGACTTCGGCTTTTTCAGCAATTTGGCGGGTTGTAGTGGCGCTGACTCCGTGAGCAGAAAACAACTCAAGTGCAGCTTGAATCAGGCGTTGACGAGTAGAAAGGAGGTGAGATGACATAGAAAAATGCAAGTGGCACTTGCACGGAGATCAGAGTTCTGCTAGCATAACAAATGTAAGTGATACTTGCTTTACTCTATCCTACGGGTGACGCTCCTGCGTCGCTAACGTCAGTCGCTAATGGGGGAAACCCCTAGACGCTCAATGACTCGCTAACGCTGTGCTATCGCCTTTGGCGTCTCCCTTTGGGAGAAGACCGCGGTGGCTCACTGTAACGAACTAGTATACAGGGCGGGTAAATCCCTTGTGGGATGGCATCCGAGAAAAAGCAAATCGCGTCATCATCCATCAACAGGAATTTTTATGACCGCAAATTTTGGGGCGATCGCTCCTGAGAGAGGCAATTCACCTCAACTCAGGTGGATAAATGTGGTATTTTTTGGTGTATTTCATGCGTTAGCACTTCTGTCTCCTTGGTTTTTCTCTTGGCCAGCATTAGGTTTGCTAGTGTTTCTCCACTGGTTATTTGGGAGCATTGGTATTTGCTTGGGATATCACCGACTACTGAGCCATAAGAGTTTCCAAGTTCCCAAGTGGTTAGAGTATGCGATCGCCCTCATTGGAGCGTTGGCTTTGCAAGGTGGGCCAATTTTTTGGGTAGGTGGACACCGCCAACACCACGCCCACACAGAAGATATCAATTTAGACCCCTATTCTGCCCAAAAAGGATTTTGGTGGAGCCATATACTATGGATTTTCTACCCACGTCCAGAATTCTTTGACTATGACACCTATAAAAAATATGCCCCTGACTTAGCAAGACAACCCTTTTATTGTTGGCTGGATCGCTACTTCCTGGTGTTGCAAATCCCCTTCGGGCTGCTGCTTTATTTCTTAGGAGGATGGCCTTTTGTGTTCTATGGAGTGTTTCTCAGATGTGTCTTGCTTTGGCACTCAACCTGGTTTGTAAACTCAGCATCACACCTGTGGGGTTATCGCACCTTTGATGCCAATGATGGCGCTCGTAATCTTTGGTGGGTATCCCTCGTAACTTATGGAGAAGGATGGCACAACAACCATCATACTTATCCCCACATGGCGAAATCTGGGTTGTATTGGTGGGAAATTGATGTTACTTGGTGGAGCATCCTAGTTTTGCAGACTTTGGGTTTAGCCAAAAAAGTTGTTTCACGTCCCCCTCAAGGTGCAACTCACGGCTAAATTGCAACTAAATTATCATGAATTTGTTATGCCGATTGCTTCCCGCAGTCGGCTTAATAAGTTTTTACGCATTTTAATTGCATATTTAGATCATGATTAATACTTCTAGTTTTCGTCAGACGATTCTACTAGCTATTATCACACTCAACCTCATTTCTACTTGGTTACACTACATAGATAATGCATTATTTTTGAGTCGATATCCTGTCCCAACGTGGTTCACTTCTGTTGGAGTAATTAGTACTGTAATTGTGATGACTCCAGTAGGACTATTAGGATATTGGTTTTACACCAAAGGCATGTTTTGGTTGGCGTACTTTTTATTAGCCTTATACTCAATAACTAGTATCTCCAGTCCAGTCCATTATCTCTTTCCGATGGTTGCTCCCATGACTTGGAAAATGCATAGTCTAATATGGCTGGATGGATTTATGGGACTGTTACTAATAGGTTTCTTGTTGTGGTCTAGTCTTGTATTGAAAGAGTGGCATAATAAACTATCTGCAAATTGATTTTACAAAAAGTATATATAGGAATCCGCTTTGATTTCTAAACGAATGTGCGTAGGTAGGCAATAGGCAATAGGAAAGAAGACTTCTTAGTTGTACTGAATTTTTTCAGAAATCAAATATGAGTCTATATATAGTTGTAACTGAAATCGCCCACCATTTTGTTAAGCCTAAGAGGATGTTTGAAAAGTGCCTAAAGTCACAGCGAAACACTTTTCAAACAACCTCTTAGAACAGTAAATTCAGCAATTATGAGTCAGAATATTGGCGCTGTCACAATTTCTATTATTATTCCGGTACTCAATGAAGCGGGAAATATCAAAGAAGCAATATCTACGACAGCCTTATCTACGAAATGCTATGCCAACGCAACTACAAAACCCAGTGCAAATATAGAAGTGATTGTCGTAGATGCTGGTTCAGAGGATGACACTGTGGAAATTGCTCAGTCATTAGGTGTTAAAGTTATCTCGTCATCTCCCGGTCGTGCTGCTCAAATGAATGCGGGTGCTGTTGCAGCTAGCGGAGATATTCTGCTATTTCTCCATGCAGATACACGTTTGCCGACTGGGTTTGATGAGATGATTTGTACAGCACTACAGCATTCGGGGACTGTGGCTGGTGCATTTAACTTGCGAATTGATGCGTCACTTTTAAGTTTACGATGGGTGGAGTGGGGAGTAAAAATGCGATCGCATTTTTGGCAAATGCCTTATGGCGACCAAGCAATTTTTTTAACAAAAGACGTATTTCAGCAAATTGGTGGCTTTCCTGAATTGCCCATCATGGAAGACTTTGAACTAATGCGCCAGTTAAAACGCACTGGACGCATTGTAATTATCCCCACACCAGTTGTTACCTCAGCCCGTAGATGGTTGCAAAAGGGAGTATTAAAAACTACCCTACTTAATCAAATAGTAATTGTTGCTTATTTACTCGGCATTTCACCTGAGCGAATTCGTAGCTGGTATCGCCGAGAAAAATTTAAGAGAATTTAAGCTGTTTCTCATGTGGGTAGTATATCTTAGGGGCATTGCAATACGGTTTGGTTAAGGCTTTTTGATGAAAATTTTAGATCACAAAGATTCGATAATTTATCACA
>NZ_JBDNJQ010000281.1:0-4789 GCF_051172895.1 Nostoc sp. CALU 1950
CGGAGAAGCTATGAGCAACATTCTGGGTATTGTTCTGGATGTTGGACTCCATAAATCCTTGCAACAACTCTCTGACCAATTGCCAAATTCTGGTCAAAGTCAACAACGGTTTGAGCTATGGTCGCAAACAAACTATTCAGCTTGGGCTGAACAGGTAAACAAGACGGTGATTAATTATCGCAATATTAACCACGAGTGGCAGTTTAGCTCTGAGCAAGAGCAAGTGTTGCAACGCTACTATGATGCTAATCAGTTACTACTCGATTGCCTGCATAGCAATTGTGAAGTGACATCTGCTATTAGGCAGGAAATTGAAGCCACTTTATTGTTGCCGATAAAGGAACTTGAGGATAGGGAATGGCAATAATTCTTTTGGTTAATTCCTGAAGGAGGTTTGGATTGCAAAAATAATCTTGAATAAGTTTTGTGTTGTAGTTAATCAACTAATTCACAAATAAATTATCCTCCTTGGATGAATGGGTTATAAAAACTTTTTCAGTGTTCAACTTTATCTCGTGTTCCTACGTGCCCCACGAGTATAGTTTCCAGCGTTGCTGTAATTTATTTGAGAAGTTGCAGATATGCTGTTTGCGAGAATTGCAAACAAATAGGATTGCTATAAATATTTATCAAGTTGTGGCTAAAGCTGGTTCTGCGGCAAAATATTTCAGATTTTCTTGCTGAGTGGCGAATTTCAAATACTGAGAGGCCATTTCTGGTGTTAGCAGTTCTATCATTAATCTGTTTTCCACCCAGAACTCAATCACATCAAAGAAAGAATCGCGGTTACAGCGCACTACACGCCAACCTTCACGGACACCGATTTGTTCAATTTCTTTCTGACTAATGGGTACAGAAATAGCTGCATGAATATCTGTATAAATAGAGGTAATTGCAGTATGCACAAATACGCATTCTTCATCATTTTCACCAGGTTCAATTTGAGAGCCTAAAGGATAAAGTTCAATGGCTGTACCGTATTCATCAAAAGGTATAACCATATAGCTTCCTGGGTTAGGAGGAAATGGAACAGCTTGCGCTTTTAAGATTTCTGCCAGAACTTGGGCAACATGACTAGGGTTTCTAACAGCAATTGAAATATGGTGAATCATGGAATAACCTCAGTTCGATATTTTATAAATTAGGAAACAATCGGGGAGAACTAGGGGAGAGAAAAAAGCTTAACTCTTAAATAGACTTCTTGCAAAAGTCGGGGTAAAGGGGAAGGGGAAAAGGGTAAATAAACTCAAAATCCTTTCCCTTTAACCTTTACCCTTTTCCCTCTCTTGCAAAAATATGTTTTTGCAAGAGGTCTAATGCTTATTAGCTTATTGAGGTCGCCCGTAATGACTTCGCCCTTTACCATCGGCAGTCTCAAGCACTAGAACTTGCTGCCCGGAATCATTCGTCTCAATCGACCACTGATAAGTCTCAGGCTTTGCTGTATTGCGGCTGGAGTAAGTGCGCCCGCTATTGCAAATTTGCCCTTTGGATGTGCTGTCACTGGGTTGGAAAGTCAGACGTTGAGCTTCAATCTTAACTTTGCCTTTTTCCTCTATGAAGAGGTTAGACGCACAGTTGTAAGTGTTGATTTGAAGCAGCCTATTTCGCTTGTAGTTTCCGTTAGATGCGAGTTGAAATTGATCGCTAGAACCGTTCGGGGCTGCTGACTGCCCTGTGTAACTATCTTGGTATTGAATGGACGAGATTCGACCATATCGCCACTCGCCCTGGAGTTCAGCAGGGACTCCAGTATCGTTTTTACCTGCCTGACTCGCGCTTGGGTAAAAAACAAGGCTAGCGGTGAGGCCCAAACTTAGGGCACTAGAAGCGAAAAGGCGGACAGCTTTTGGCATGGAATAGAGTTGGTTGTTTCTTAGTAAGTACATTTGGCTTTTGTAGAAATAGATTTATTTACCAACTAAAGCGATTTAGGGCGCGAAGTTTGCGTGTTTATATATAGCAGTTACCAGTAGCACAGCTAGCTGTGCGCTGCATTCCAACGAAACGTTCACGCAAGAAATTGCAATCCATATTTGTTCAAAACAGGTTGCACTTTTTCCATGTTTAATGATGAACTATCTGCTAATTGACCCATTTCTTCATAAAAGTTTTTCGCACCTTTAGGTGAAACTAAAACCAGAAATTTAGCAGTAGCAGAACGAATCTTGAAGGCGTGTGGTGCATTGTGAGGAATGTTAACGAAAAAGCCTGGTGATGCCAAAATTGTTTCTGTACCAACTTGGATGTCTAATTCCCCTTCTAGAACATAAAATGCTTCTTCCCAAGGGTGAGTGTGCAGTGGCGGGCCATTTTCTTCTGTATCTGTGATTTCATAAATTGTCCAAGCTTGATTTGTCTCTTCCCCAGTTACTTTTGTTGTGAACTGTGAACCAAGAATTGAGAATTGATTACCTTCTCCTGGTGCAAGAATAGTTGGTTTACGTATAGTTGAACTTTGCATACGAGTTACTCCTTATTGTGTAATTTGGTAGGTGTAATCTACAAACTTGATTTGATGCTTTTAACATTAGAAATTAATCGGGGAGAACTAGGGGAGATAAATGGGTAATTGATATTTTTTTTGTAACTGATTATTAAGACATGGAACTAAGGTTAAAATTTCTAGAAAGAATTAGTAGCCTATTCTGGCTAAAGTCGATATTGCCATGCCTAAAGAGCCATTCAACTTGCCAAAAGCAGACATACTGGTGATTGATGACACGCCAGAAAACCTAAACCTCTTATCTGCCATGCTGACGGAACAGGGATATAAAGTTCGCAGCGTAACTAAAGGTTCTACGGGGTTACGGGGAGCAAATGCAGTTCCCCCCGACCTGATTTTGTTGGATGTGAATATGCCGGAGATGAATGGCTATGAAGTCTGCCAACACCTGAAGGCAAACGATCGCACCCGCGAAATTCCAGTAATTTTTATCAGCGCTTTGGGTGATGTGCTGGATAAGGTGAAAGCGTTTGCAGTTGGTGGCGTGGACTATATAACTAAGCCTTTTCAACTAGAAGAGGTTTTAGCACGAATTGAAAATCACTTGACGATTTGGAAACTGCAACAACAACTCCAAGCCCAAAATGAGCGGTTGCAGCAAGAAATTAGCGATCGCGCCAAAGCAGAAGAGAAGTTTACTAAAGTTTTTCGCTCTAGTCCCAATCCGATCGCGATCGCTACCATTTCTGAAGCTCGTTTTATTGATGTCAATCCCAGCTTCTTGAAGATGAGCGGCTACTTGCTGGAGGAAGTGATTGGTTATACGGTTGCTGAACTTAATTTAGGTAAGGATGCAGTAGCGATCGCTCAGACCATCCAACTTTTATCTGATACTGGGTCACTCTATAATCAAGAATTTGAATTTTCTACCAAGTCTGGAGAGGTCAAGACTATACTGCTATCTATCGAATTGATTGACCTGGGTGGGGTGCAATGCGCTTTATTGATTGCCAACGACATCACCGAACGTAAACGCTTGGAAAACGAGTTTATCTCTCTAGTTAGCCACGAATTACGTACACCTTTAACCTCTACAATGGGAGCGTTAGATTTATTGGGTGCAGGACAATTAGGAACTCTAACTGAACAGGGACAAAAAGTTCTGAGCATAGCTACTACTAATACTGAACGCCTGATCCGATTGATAAATGATATTCTCGATTTAGAGCGGATGAAATCAGTCAAAATCTTCATGCAGAAGATGAAGTGCAATGCTGCTGACCTGCTAATTATAGCAACAGAAACAATGCAGGCAATGGCAGATAAATTGCAAGTTAAACTGATTGTCGATCCTCTAGCAATTGAACTTTGGGCAGATCCCGATCGCCTACTGCAAACTCTGACCAACTTAATAAGTAACGCTATTAAGTTTTCTGAACCAGGTGATACGGTGTGGATAAGTGCCATACTCGCAGAACACAAGGTTGTTGGGTTGGGAGAACATGACCATTCTTCAACACAAGACACTCCATTACCCAGTTTCCTGCTGATTACTATCCGAGATGAAGGGCGAGGAATTCCTAAAGATAAATTGCAACTAATCTTCGAGCGCTTTCAGCAGGTAGATGCATCCGACTCCCGCAAAAAAGGAGGAACAGGTTTAGGACTGGCTATTTGCCGAAATATTGTCCAGCAACATAACGGTAAAATCTGGGTTCAGAGCATTTTGGGTGAAGGTAGCACGTTTTATGTACTGTTACCTCTGGCAGCTTTCTAATAAATGGCTTTTAACTGTTTAATTCTCACCTGCTTTTCCCCGATTTAGCTTTAGAATATCTCAAGAGCGATCAAGCAAATTAGCACATACATCGTGGAAGAGTGTCATTATGAGCAAAAATGTCTTGATTGTTGATGATGAAGAAGATGTGCGGGCGATCGCAAAGTTGGGATTAGAAATGGGTGCTGGCTGGAACGTTTTGACAGCTAGTTCTGGTCAAGAAGCCTTAAACGTAGCTCTTAACCATAAACTAGATGTCATCTTACTAGATATGATGATGCCTGATATGGATGGGCGTGCAACTCTGCAACAACTGAAAGCTAACCCCGCCACTCAAAAAATTCCAGTAATTTTATTAACAGCCAAATTTCAGCAATCAGATCGAGAGAGTTTTACTGATTTGGATGTTGCTGCTATTTTTGCCAAGCCTTTCCGTCCATTGAAACTGGCAGAGCAAATCAGTGAAGTACTGGGCAGTTAGTATGACTTTGATACCTTGTTCGCGTTAGGGTGTTTTATCCCTTCCCCTTTAACCTTTAACCTTTCCCCAATCCTCACAAGCGCAT
>NZ_JBDNJQ010000282.1:0-4575 GCF_051172895.1 Nostoc sp. CALU 1950
GGATATCACAATTTTCCCCGTTTAATTGGTATCTTATTTTCTTGCAAATCCCTTACCTCTTCACTTTCCACTCTTCTGGATTTCCGTAGACCCACAGTATGGACATTGCCCAGTAGATAACCTCAATTTATCACTCTATTATGCAACGCCCATTTGATTAGCGATCGCTGGGCTGTATTTTTCCATCAGCACTGAGCTAACCGCAGTAGTATACTGATAGCGCAACTTTGACCAGTCCAAAGTGCTTGCATTGTAACTGTCGTTAATAGGTCAATATTTTATTACTTTGGATAGATAATTTCAAAAGTATTACTTCTGTACAGTTATGTTCATTAACAGTCGAATATTTGTTTATATTTCCAATACAGAATTCGACGTTATTTTTTATAGCCAAAGAAGAATTAAGATTTTACCCATTTTTTTTACGAAAGAGGAATATATATGAATCAGATTGGATTTATGAACTTACTTGTGTAGGGAGGGAACAGGGTACAGAAAGAAGGGAATAGATGTGTACTGAGTTTTTTAAAAAATCAAATAGGAGTCCTATAGCAATTCCAATTTACATGTGAAAAAGTACCGAAATTAAAAGTATATTTTTCTAAACTTTTAAACGATTTTATGTCTCATATTATTTCTTTTTGAATATGTGCCTATAGGACTTACCAAAAACTCCGCTGTAGGGTCAAACCATGTGATAAAAAGCGGATTAGTGCAGGGTATTGCCTCTATATGAATCAAGTGCAGCCTCATATAGAATTGGTGTCATGAATGACATAACTCAGTTTTGTATTGGATTAATTGATATTTTCTAGAGATATTTTAAGCATTTTTTTAACTAAAATACCGTATTCACTGCTACAGTTAGGCATCGTCAGTTAACCTAACATTTGAAGCTAATAATAAGTCGGCAGAAATAAACACAATAATGAAGTTAAGGAATATAACGTCAAGCTTCCCGATGTTTGTCATTTTTTTAGTCGCACTCCAATTCTGCAATCGGAACGATATGGAACTCTAGCCAAGAGAAGCCAGGGTGTTCCGGAATATATGACAACAGACCGGACACAGGTAATGAGGGCAACAATTAGAGGTATTGTTGCCAATAAATTGCACATATTCCCTGATGTTATAGCCCAAGCTTTTCATATCCTCACGAGATATTCTCTCTTTTTGAGTGAGTTAGCTCGGTATCTTCCAAAAGTTTAGAAAATAGTCAAGTAAAATTAACAATGATGTTGGACACTACTCACAAGCATTTAATTCTTGGGGCTGGTTTTGTGGGATTAGGTATGGCTGAAGCGCTCAAAAGCGCGAATATTCCCTACGACCAAGTTGATGCCAGCGATGACATTGGTGGAAATTGGTATCATGGTGTGTATGAAACTGCACACATCATTTCATCACGGAAGATTACCCAATTTACCCATTTCCCCATGCCGGATAATTATCCGGACTTTCCCAGTGCTCAAAATATACGGGATTACTTAAACTCCTTTGCTGACCATTTTGAGTTACGTAAAAACATTGAACTGAATCGTAAAGTTAGCTACGTGCATCCTATTGAGAATAGTCTTTGGGAAGTTACATTTGATAATGGGGAACAGCGAATTTACAAAGGGATTATCATTTGTAATGGTCATCATTGGTGCAAACGTTTTCCCCAATTCTCAGGAGAATTTGATGGGGAGATAATTCACTCCAAAGATTATAAAAATCCCCAGAAACTATATGGTAAGAGAGTTCTGGTGATTGGTGGAGGTAATTCAGCTTGTGATATAGCCGCAGAAGCCGCTAGGGTGGGAGCTAAATCTGTGTTGAGTATGCGTGAATCTGTGTGGTTTATTCCCAAAACCTTTGTAGGTGTTCCAGTTTCCGATTTAACTAAATGGTGGATGCCAGAATGGTTTCAGCGGTTTATGTCTTATGTAATTATTCTGTTAACCTTCGGTAAGCACAAAGATTATGGTCTACCCGAACCCAAATATCGAATTTTTGATAAGCACCCGACCTTAAATAATGAGGTGCCTTACTATATTAAACACGGTCGCATTTCCTATAAGCCAGAGGTAAGACATTTAGATGGTGGGGAAGTTGAATTTGCGGATGGTAGTCGAGAAACCTTTGATTTAATTGTTTGTGCAACTGGTTTTCATGTAGCCTATCCATTTTTACCTCCAGAACTGCAACGGGTGGAAGGAGCAACAGTGAAATGTTATGGAGGGTCATTTCTTGAAGATTACAAAGGAATTTACTACATCGGATGGGGACAAGCTAGAGGAGGTGCTGGTTCTTTATTTTCCGCTTTTGCACCCATATTTACCCGTTTTCTTGAACTCCAGGATGAAATTAAAATTCCTATGGGTCTAGTCCTAAAAAAAATGGGACAGCAACTACCCACAACCCATCTTGAAGATCCGCAAAAGATTTTTCGGGAATTAAAATTAGTCAATCTATTTTTTAAACGGATGGTTCAAAAAGCTCACCGAATTGATTCCCAGTATTCCCAGTTTGAGAATCATCCACTCCCACCCTTGCTACAAAAATTAGTTAGTAGGACTTAGACTAAAAGTAGCCAATTATTCGAGCATGGGAAATTTATCTAGCAGCAATACAAAAAGTGTCTGGGTTAGCTCGCACGGCTCGGGGCCCAGTCATGTCAGCACTACCGGGTAAAGTTGCAGTGGATGGCGTAACTGAGATTTATGGCGAGAAAGTATTTGTACTTTCTTTTTTGCAAGGACGCGATCCCAATTGGTGTAAACGCCCTTTCTTTGCACGTTATGACGAGAAAGCAACTTGGCTAACTGATTTAGTTCCAGCGATGGGAGAAAAGGAATTTTTTTATGAGAATAAATTACAGGAAATTCTGAAAATACAAAGTTGAATTGGGGATTGGGAACCGTCACCAAATGGGATAATAATTTATACCTCTTTCCAGAAACTTTTAAGAGATTTTATTGGTCTGGTTCTCCAAATTCTGCAAAAATCAACCAATGTCATCTTCTGCTCAAGGTATTCCCGGATTACCCGATTTGACGCATCCAATTGAGCTTGTCCAATTTGGAACCGAGGCGCTCAAAGCTTCATTATTATTAGTATTTTTGATCGTAGCTTTGGGAATTGCGATCGCACTGATCAGTTTTTCCCTGCGTCGAAGTCAGCCTGAACAACTTATATTCATTGGCGAATGGGCTGTTCGTTATTCCCAACTGTTGCGGGGATTGCAGCATTTAACTCTAGTATTAGTTCTGTTAGTACCAGGATTTTTTCTCTGTTCAACTTTAAGCAATCGCTATCACCACTGGGAACAAGCAAAGGTGGCTCAAGTGGCTGAAAGTGTTGCAGGTGAAAAGCTCGAACAATTTGCGCCCCAAGTCCGCTACTCTATTCGAGAGCCATACTCATACACCACTCAAGTTGATGGCAAAATAGTTAAGGTAAACGAGACACGAGAAATCAATCGCTTTTTAATGCTGGCTGGTTCGCAAATTCAAGTCAAGCTTGACCAAAGTGTAGATGTTCCAGGTCGTAGCTCAATTTATCGCGCAGATTATACTGCTGATTATAAAGTAGTTAACCAACTCAAGGATATTAATAATTTTTTCTTTGAAGCACCACCACCCAACGGCTCCATACTGCTTAAGAGCTACAAAATCGAGCGTGACGGGACTAGGTTACAACCAACCAATCCGGGAGACTATGGTTTTCCCTTCCGGCTGCAACCAGGGGAAGAAACCACCTTTCGAGTCACATATCAGGCTAGAGGCGGGCCCCGCTGGGTTTATAGTGCAGGGGGACAGATGCTATCTAACTTTCGCCTTATAGCAATTGCTAATTTTGCTCCGGCTAATTTTGCCAGTGGTATTGAACCTGATGAAATTAAATCTGACGGACGCAGTACGCAATTTACTTGGAAATTTGACGATAATGTTTCAGTTAAAAATCCATTTGGAGTATTTACCAACACCGAGCCTATTGGTAACACGGGGGTAATTCCGCGTCTTTTATTGCTAGCGCCAGCAATATTTTTATGGTGGATATTGTTGTTATATTTGTCACTGCCCATGAGTTTCAAAAATGTAGCGATCGCTGGTAGTATTTTCTTTGCTTGTCTATTGACTTTGACCTATCTAGCTCGCGTTATCAATGCTCAGTTAGCTTGGACTTTAATTTCCATCATCTTACTAATTTTAACGTGGGGATTGGGAGCTAGCCGCAGTGCTTCTCTGGCTGCGATCGTCCCCACTATTGCTGGAGCAGTGCTGCCTATTTTTGGATTACTAGTACCCTTCAGCGGACTCACCCTTAGTTTAGCGGGTTTGCTTTCAGCCGTTTGGCTAGCAGTTCGTCACTGGTATAGCTGGTACAATTTGCATCCAGATGATCAAAGATTGTAAGGCTGTAGAAAAACGCTAAAGATTAGGTGATTTCGCTATGATTAGTGAAGTTTTCGCACACTTATGATTGAAGAAGAATTCAGAATTCAGAATTCAGAATTCAGGAGCGGAGCCGGAGACGCTCCGCCTAGGCTGTTGACTCTGTACCTTTTAGCCCACAAGACTTCATGCAGAA
>NZ_JBDNJQ010000283.1:0-4481 GCF_051172895.1 Nostoc sp. CALU 1950
CTAATTCCATTTGGTTTGCGTTCTCTCATATCGCTTTTAGTCTAAACTCCAGTTGTAAAGGATTAACAATTAGTAATTATTCTTTAATAACTGTCTTAAATGTTTGAAATATCTGCTTAACTGTCTTAACTGTCTTTTTATTCTTAAATTTTTGATTTAAATATCTGCTTAACTGTCTTAACTGTCTTCTTATCCTTAAATTTTTGATTTAACTATCTGTTTAAGTGCTTTCATCTACGGATTGCTTTTTTTTTTAAACTATGAAAAGTTATGAGAACACCATAATAAATCACTAAAAATTAATCTGCCAGCATTGGAAAAAAGTAATGACTTAAACAGCTTTTTGAAATGCCTTATCTTTGGTATAAGGAACTTCAAATAAAACGTACATAGCTCGTTATTTGAATTAGCAGTATCTTGTATTATCGCCTTAACGCAAGCCATCACAAGCAAACCAATGTGGAGACTTAATCCGGTTGGCGAGGATATTCATAAACTGCAACGGTACTCAGATCAGCCACGAAATAAAGACAGCAAGAAGACCCAAGAGGAGATTACGCGCAGATCATGCAACCCTTTGAACTGCCAGAATTTTACACGCCTTGGCCCGCACGGCTGAACCCAAACCTGGAAGCGGCACGAGTCCATTCCAAAGCGTGGGCCTACGAGATGGGGATACTTGGCTCAGAAGAGGAAGCGCAAAGCTCGGTTATCTGGGATGAACATACATTTGACTCCCACGACTACGCCTTGCTTTGCTCCTATACCCATCCAGATGCGCCGGGAGCGGAGCTTGACCTAGTAACCGACTGGTATGTTTGGGTGTTCTTCTTCGACGATCACTTCCTGGAAATCTATAAGCGCACCCAAGACATGGCTGGGGCAAAGGAATACCTTGACCGATTGCCAGCGTTTATGCCAGTGCATCCCACTGATACCCCTTCGGTTCCGACCAACCCAGTAGAGCGCGGCTTGGCTGACCTCTGGTCTCGCACTGCCTTTACTAAATCTGTGGATTGGCGACTTCGATTCTTTGAGAGTACCAAGAACCTCCTAGAAGAGTCTCTGTGGGAACTCGCCAATATCAACCAAGATCGGGTTGCCAACCCTATCGAATACATCGAGATGCGCCGCAAAGTTGGTGGCGCTCCGTGGTCAGCGGATCTCGTCGAACACGCTGTGTTTATAGAGATTCCGGCCCAAATCGCCTCGACTCGGCCAATGCGTATCCTCAAAGACACATTTGCCGATGGAGTGCATCTTCGCAATGATTTATTCTCCTACCAAAGAGAAGTAGAGGATGAAGGTGAGAACGCTAACTGCGTGCTGGTCTTGGAGCGCTTTTTAAATGTGAGTACTCAGGAAGCGGCTAACCTCACCAACGAACTGCTAACCTCGCGGTTATACCAGTTTGATAACACTGCCGTTACCGAGTTGCCCCCTCTCTTTGAGGAGTACGGACTAGACCCAGTAGCTCGTGTGAACGTTCTCCTTTACATCAAAGGACTCCAGGACTGGCAATCGGGCGGTCACGAGTGGCACATGCGATCGAGCCGTTACATGAACAAGGGAGGAGACAATTCTCAGACATCCACACCACTTCTGGGAGGCCCCACAGGGCTAGGCACATCGGCTGCGCGCATTGAATCGCTATACGCCGCCTTGGGTTTGGGAAGGTTCAAGAGCTTTACTCACGTTCCATACCAGGCTGTCGGGCCAGTAACACTGCCGAAGTTTTATATGCCCTTCACTACAAGCTTGAATCCCCATCTGGATGCTGCGCGGAAGCATTCCAAGGAATGGGCGCGTGAGATGGGGATGCTGGAATCACTACCTGGGATTCCTGATGCCGTCATCTGGGATGACCACAAGTTTGATGTTGCCGACGTAGCGCTATGCGGTGCGTTGATCCATCCGAATGGATCTGGCCCTGAACTGAATCTGACAGCGTGCTGGCTTGTTTGGGGAACATACGCCGACGATTACTTCCCGGCACTCTACGGGAATAACCGCAACATGGCTGGTGCAAAAGTGTTCAACGCCCGACTGTCGGCGTTTATGCCTCTGGATGACTCTACCCCCAGCGAGGTTCCAACCAATCCGGTGGAAGCCGGCTTGGCAGATATTTGGTCTCGCACAGCTGGCCCCATGTCCGCAAACGCGCGGACTCAGTTCCGCCGCGCAATCCAGGATATGACTGACAGCTGGGTGTGGGAACTCGCCAACCAGATCCAAAATCGGATTCCCGACCCGATAGATTATATTGAAATGCGCCGTAAGACCTTTGGCTCGGATCTGACAATGAGTCTGTCCCGACTGGCTCAGGGGAGCGAGATCCCGCAGGAGATTTACCGCACCCGAACGATGCGATCGCTCGATAATTCCGCCGCCGACTTCGCCTGTTTTACCAACGATATCTTTTCATATCAGAAAGAAATCGAATTCGAGGGCGAAATTCATAACTGCGTGCTGGTCGTTCAGAATTTCCTCAATTGCGGCACACCACAGGCGGTTGAGGTTGTCAACAACCTGATGACCGCTCGGGCGCTCCAGTTTCAACACATCGTCGCCACCGAACTGCCAGCCCTTTTCGATGATTTCGACCTGGATGCAAGTACCCGCGAGAAACTGCTTGGATACGTCAAGAAACTAGAGCAGTGGATGTGTGGCGTTCTCAAGTGGCATATAACGGTAGACCGCTATAAGGAATTTGAATTGCGTAGTTCGTTAGCAGGGCGGCTACTTAGCGGGCCCAGAGGGCTGGGTACTTCAGCTAGGCGTATTGGATCGATGAGGGTTTAAGGTCATTACTCGGTCAATTGCCATTCGTTCAAGGTCAGTATGCGATCGCATGAGATCGGTTTTTTTAGTAACTAATTAAAGTGGAGGATTAAGTCGTGACATATTCTAACGATCCCAATTTGGAAGATCAGCAGCCTCAGTTAACCTTGAGTACAGCAGCGGCGCGTAATTTGGCGACAACGACCAAATCTGCACCGCAGACTCAGGAAATTACATCGCGGTGGTTATTGAAACTGTTGCCCTGGGTGCAGACAAAAGGTGGCGCTTATCGAGTCAACCGACGGTTGAGTTATTCTGTGGGTGATGGACGGGTGAGTTTCACCAACACCGGAGCAACAGTGCAGGTGATTCCCCTGGAACTGACTGAGTTGCCCTTGCTGCGAGGGTTTAACAACGTTGACGTGTTGACCGGGTTGGCAAACCAGTTTGTGCAGGAGGAGTTCGCCCCAGACGACGTGATCGTCCAGATTGGTCAGCCGGCCAATCGCATAATTCTAATTGCTCGTGGTAAGGTCAACAAAATTGGTGTTGGCAAGTATGGCGAGCAAATTGTGTACGATGTACTAGCTGACGGCGACCATTTCGGCGATGAAACTGTGGTGCAGTCGGAGGATACTTGGCAGTACACCCTCAAGACGATTACTAGAACCATCATTTTGTCACTACCCCAAGCGGCGTTTGAAAGGGCGATCGCTCAGTCCGAGGAATTGGGAACCCATGTTGAACAGTTCCGCACCCGCCTGAACCAGCCACAAACTGCCCAAGGTGAAGCGGCTATTGAACTGGCAGCCGATCATCCCCAAGAGGCTGAGTTGCCCGGAACCTTCGCCGATTACGAACTCACACCCAGAGAATATGAGTTGAGCATTGCTCAAACAGTGTTGCGAGTAAGTACGCGGGTAGCCGATCTGTATAACGAACCGTACAACCAGACAGAAGAACAACTGCGTTTGACTATCGAGGCATTGCGGGAACGTCAAGAACACGAGTTGCTCAACAACCGCGAATTCGGGTTGCTGCACAATGCTGACCTCAAACAGCGGATCTACAGCAGTAGCGGCGCACCTACCCCCGACGACTTGGACGAACTGTTAGCGACAGTATGGAAGGAGCCGGGATTCTTCCTGGCTCACCCCCGGACGATCGCTGCTTTCGGTCGTGAGGCCAACCGCCTGGGTCTTTATCCACAAAGCGTTGATGTCAACGGCGTTCAGGTCACATCTTGGCGAGGCGTACCCATCTTTCCTTCCAATAAGATCCCCATCACCAATAACCGCACTAGTTCTATCCTTTTGCTCCGCACTGGTGTAGAAAAACAAGGAGTGATCGGCTTACATCAAACTGGTATCCCCGATGAATACCAACCCAGCTTGTCTGTTCGATTCATGGGCATCAGCGAAAAGGCGATCATCTCCTACCTTGTCACTGCCTACTACTCCGCAGCAGTCCTCACTCCTGACGCACTTGGCATCCTTGAAGATGTTGAAATTGGGCGCTAAATATCAGGAGTGCTGAGTGTTGAGTGAGTAAAAATTATAGCTGACTGTTGATACCCTGCAAGAAAGTGGGCGGTCTTTTAACTCAGCACTCAGCACTGAATGCAATACGGTTTGATTAAGGCAAGAGACGCGATAAATCGCCGTCTCTACAAAAGATTGATCCTTGTAGAGACGGCGATT
>NZ_JBDNJQ010000284.1:0-4412 GCF_051172895.1 Nostoc sp. CALU 1950
TGATTCGACAATCCGTTTGTGGGATATTCACGGCAACCCCATTGGTCAACCTTGGCACGGACATGAAAAAGAAGTTAATTCTGTCGCCTTTAGCCCTGATGGTCAGTGGATTGTCAGTGCCAGCAATGATTCGACAATCCGTTTGTGGGATATTCACGGCAACCCCATTGGTCAACCTTGGCGCGGACATGAGTATTGGGTAAATTCCGCAGCTTTTAGCCCTGATGGTAAACTGATTGTCAGTGGTAGTCTTGATGGAACAGTCCGCTTGTGGCAGTGTGGGTGGCAAGAATGGTTGCAAGTTTGCTGTAACAGGTTACATTATCATCCCATCTTTCAAAATCCTGAAAATAGCAGTGATGTAGAAATTGCCTACCAAACTTGTCAAAAATATGTATGGAATCCACAATTCCCTAAACAGTTGAACAACCAAGGTGCAGCAAAGCTAAAAGAGAAAACTTTTTCAGCACCTTTAGAAGACTTTAAGCAAGCAGTTCAACTTAATTTCACATCGCACTGGAAAGATCGCCTTGCTTGGCAATCAGTACTCACAGAGAACCAATAATTCGGACTACGGTTGACAACTGCAATAAAAGTTTTGAATGCATCCTGCGCCGCTTCTAAAGAAAGAGGTTGATGTCACCCCAGCTGTATTGGCATTATTAATTGCGAATTGCGTTAGCGAGTCTTGCCTACGGCACGCCAAGGGCGAACGAGCGTCACTGCGAATTGTGAATTGGTATAACAAGGTGGGGATTGATTGTGAGTGGGTGATGACGATCGCATCCAGCAAGACATCATAACTGGCTATTGTCTTTCATTAAACGGCTGTAAGTTCGTTGGGGAATAAAGTGGAGTGGATTGTAACCAACGAAACGCAAAATCAGTACACAAGCCCAGGAATATCGTCCATCGGTAATGGCTTCCATAACCTGCTCTAATTGTTCTGGACTAATGGCTTTGTGAAAATTTTTCTGAGAAGAAGAAATGTGGTAGTTCATAGCTAACCCTGATGTAAGTTATCTAAATCGAGGTGTATCAGTTTATTCCACCATATTCTGTTTTCTGAATTGGCTTGAGCAATATATCTGCAATACAACGACGACGGTTGATAATTTTGGCAGTGACTATATTGATTAGCCTTTAATCTGCTTACATTTGGTTTGTTATGCTAAAACTTCCTGGATTTAATTGATTTCAGGGCTTACGCAAACAATAGCCGAAAAGAATGATTTTCAGGTAGGGGCAATTCATGAATTGCTCCTACAGCATATAGTTTTGCGTAATTCCTATATTTATAGGATGATGTTCTACTGGCGTTGGCGTAGCCCACCGAAGGTATCGCTCAAATTTTGCTGTATTGCTTAATCGGGAATAGTGTTTTATGCCTGATTGAGAACTAACTTATATACATAGAATAATCTGTCTTTGCTGCCACTCCAGCCAAATTGGCAGTTTTTTAAATTTGGACATTGGGGAAAGACTTGCTAAAACTTCCTCCCTGCTCAATAACTGCCTATTTAGTGTAATACCCAATGCCCAATCTCCAATGCTCTAAGAGGTTGTTTGAAAAGTGTTTCGCTGTGACTTTAGGCACTTTTAGATCGCCCCTAGCCTTAAAAAGGGGGGAACCAGAATCAAAGTCCCCCTTTTTAAGGGGAGCCACTGCGGTCTTGGGGTCTCCCCAAGTAGAGCAAGTGGCGTGGATTTAGGGGGATCTAAAATTTTTGATACTGGCAAGAGAACTTTTCAAACATCCTCTAATACCATAGACTTACAGAGTTTCATCCCACAGCTAGACGTAAAGATTCTTACAGTTATTTACCATTATGGGGGAAATGTACCTCAGAAAACCGGAGACTGAAAAAAAATGAGGTCGTGACCTAGCTAAATTTCTGGAATTCGTCATCATGTATGAACTAGTTCAAGCTGTCTTCAACGGTGATGAAAAAACTGCTCTACATCAGTTAATTTATGCGTTGAGTGTTTCAGGTAAGCGTTACTTCCTGAGAAATGAGATTTTGCAATCTTTTGCCGATTACTGTCATCAATCCCAAAAGCCAGCCTATTTTTACTACTCTTCTTCTGTTGGCAAACTGATACAGTACACCCACGAAATAATTCTCGAAGAGGAAAGTACTTGGTTTGTGATTCGACCCACAATTGCTAACCAAGAAGTTTGGAAATTGACAGCCGATTTGAGTCGGTTTGAGCAAATGACGCCTCAAGCGCTGTTAGATGTGAGAGATCGCTCAGTCAACCGCTACCAACCCCACATCCTCGAAATCGACCTCCACCCCTTCTATGAAGGTTCCCCAAGAATCGACGACCCCAGAAATATAGGTCAAGGTTTAGCATTCCTCAACCGTTACCTGTGCAGTCAATTGTTGACTGACCCCCAATATTGGGTAGAAATGTTATTTCAAGCGTTACATGGGCTGCAATACGATGGTATTCGCCTATTGTTGAGCGATCGCATTCCTTCCGGTATTCAGTTAGCCAAACAAATTAAGCCAGCCCTCAAATTGCTGAATGAGCGATCGCCTGATGAACCTTATGAAAACTTCCGCTTTGACCTCCAAGACCTCGGCTTTGAGCCAGGTTGGGGTAACACTGCGGCGCGAGTCTCTGAAACCTTAGAACTCCTAGATCGGCTTATTTACTCCCCAGAACCCGGCATTTTAGAAACATTTGTAGCCCGCGTCCCCGCCGTCTTTCGCGTCGTCCTCGTTTCCATCCACGGCTGGGTTGGACAGCAAGATGTTTTGGGAAGAGATGAAACACTTGGTCAAGTTATCTACGTCCTCGAACAAGCCCGCAGCTTAGAAAACGAACTGTGTGAACAAATTAAACTCGCTGGACTCGATCAACTAGGCATTAAACCTCATGTAATTATTCTCACCCGGCTAATTCCTAACTGTGAAGGGACATTTTGTAATCTGCACTTAGAAAAAGTTGAAGATACTGAAAATGCTTGGATATTGCGCGTTCCTTTTGGTGAATTCAATCCGGAAATCACGAATAATTGGATTTCTAAATTTGAGATTTGGCCTTATTTAGAACAATTTGCGGTAGATGCAGAAAAACAATTACTAGCTCAATTTAAAGTCAAACCTAATCTTATTATTGGTAACTACAGCGACGGGAATTTAGTAGCTTTTCTCCTATCTCGCCGGATGAAAGTCACCCAGTGCAACATTGCCCATTCCTTGGAAAAACCTAAATATTTATTTAGCAATTTATATTGGCAAGATTTAGAAGATCAATACCACTTCTCGGCACAATTCACCGCTGATTTGATTAGCATGAATGCAGCCGACTTTATCATCACCTCATCCTATCAAGAAATTGTCGGCACACCTGATACCGTAGGTCAATACGAGTCGTATAAATGCTTTACAATGCCACAGTTGTATCATGTGGTTGATGGCATTGATTTGTTTAGTCCTAAATTTAACTTAGTGCCGCCGGGAGTAAATGAAGATATTTTCTTTCCCTATAGTCAAAAAGAAGACCGAGATTCTCACCTTTGCACACAAGTTCACGACTTACTCTTTAGCCGCGAAGACCCCCAAATATTTGGTCATTTAGATTACCCTAACAAGCGACCAATCTTTGCCGTTGATACCATCACTTCAATCAAAAATCTCACTGGGTTAGCTGAATGTTTTGGTAAAAGTCAGGCGTTGCAAGAGCATTGTAACCTGATTCTTTTAATTAGTAAACTACATCCACATGAAGCTACAAACATAGAAGAAGCAGAAGAAATTCAAAAACTCTACGACGTTATTGATCAATATAATCTCTATGGCAAGATTCGCTGGGTGGGGATGCGTATCCCTAGCAGGGAACTCGGTGAAGCCTACCGAGTAGTTGCAGATTCTCAGGGAATTTATGCCCATTTTGCCCGCTTTGAATCCTTCGGACGGAGTATTTTGGAAGCGATGATTTCCGGCTTGCCAACTTTCACTACTCAATTTGGCGGTTCTTTAGAAATTATCGAAAACCAAGAAAACGGATTTAATATTAATCCGACGGACTTAGAAGGAACAGCAAATAAAATTTTAGATTTCCTTGAAAAATGTGAAGCTCATGGTGAATACTGGCACGAAGTTTCAGAATGGATGAGTCAGCGAAT
The DNA here is from genome assembly GCF_051172895.1 of Nostoc sp. CALU 1950. Lineage (NCBI taxonomy): Bacteria > Bacillati > Cyanobacteriota > Cyanophyceae > Nostocales > Nostocaceae > Nostoc > Nostoc sp. CALU 1950. The sequence goes on from NZ_JBDNJQ010000284.1 coordinate 4,139, forward strand.
TCATCATAAATATAATTGGCATTTACATAGTAATCAATTATTACTACTTGCTAAAATGTTTAGTTTTTGGAACTTTGTTGCTCCCGAAAATAACGAAGCCAGAGATCGGTATATGGAAACCTTATTTCATCTCATTTATAAGCCCAGAGTCGAAAAGATTTTGGAAAAACATCTGGGTGGGTGAGGGAGGTAGGGGAGCAGGGGAGAGTTAAAACTGGTTTCATCCACCTCGGAACTCCGTTCATCCACCTCAGAACTCCGTTCATCCACCTCA
>NZ_JBDNJQ010000285.1:0-4379 GCF_051172895.1 Nostoc sp. CALU 1950
TTAATTTATCGAGTTTGTTTTCTCTATTATATGCAGCTTCATATAAAATTGGTATTAGTATGTAATTAGTAACTGTATTTAATCAGAGTCCAACTACCATAATTACTATTAGGAATTGGGGTGATTTAGGGCACAACTAACTTATTTGAAGATTCAAAAGCTGAGGGCAGCAGGAAAACCCCAAACAATAGACCGCAAATAAGTTTGAGCCAACAACACGTTGCTTTCTTCTTACCCAATCAGCAGCAAGATATAGTCAAAAGAGGCAGGGGAGCAGTTCTTGCTGGGAGCAAGGGGGAAAACACCAGACGAGCTTGTACTTTGCCCCAGTAAGAGCGCCGTAAAAGGGCGGGGCTTCACACCCATGTTCCGCTCCACGGCTCCGGGACTCTTCTCTTGCTCCCCCTGCTCCAAGCTTTGTGCCCCTCCGGTTCTTCGGTCAAAGTGCCAAATGAGAAACATCAGACTTAATAGATTAAAATTTTCTACCCCAAACTTTAGGCATTTTTGGCCCCAAGCATTACTGTATATTTAGGGTTTACTAGCAAAATTTACACTTATTTACATCAAATTGCTTATTTATTTGAAGCCAGGTCGATGTTAAGTTTATTGACTTGCTTGTTCATTACTCAAGCATTTTGATAAAAAATAATATAAAGCAGGATTTTTGAGATTTTTATGTTTTTATTTCCTAATAATTACCACTAGCGATCGCGACATTAATAATGTTGTACCGAAAGTCAACAAACAAGTTGCAAAAATTCATCCAAAAACAGAGTTATTTACATATAGGGGTTTTCCTGGCAACTCTATTGAGCATCATATTGTTCAGTTGGGTAGTACTCTCACAGCAACCAGTTATCCTCAATCTGTTAATGACTGCCCCTGATGCCGAACCTTGGAGGCAGGGTTTAATTAGAGACTTCGAGGCTGAGAACCCAGGTATTCGCATTAACCTAGTTGAAGGGCCGAATGCCACAAATTTGCTCGAAGACCTGTACACCTCATCTTTTATCTTGGGTGAATCCCCTTATGACCTGATTAATATGGATGTCATTTGGACATCCAAGTTTGCTGCTGCTGGATGGTTGCTACCTTTAGGCGATCGCATTTCTCAAGAGGACTTAGGAGCATTTTCATCCCAGGATGTAGAAGGGGGACGTTACCAAGAAAAACTGTACCGGATTCCAGTGCGTTCTGACGTGGGAATGCTCTACTACCGGGAAGATTTAATCAAACAAGCAGGATTGCAACCGCCAGAAACATTTGATGATTTGATCCGAATTTCTCAAGTCTTGCAGAAGAAAAACCAAGTGAAGTGGGGCTATGTTTGGCAGGGTCGGCAATATGAAGGACTTGTGGCGATGTTTGCAGAAGTTCTCGATGGCTTTGGTGGCTTCTGGGTTAATCCCGACACTCTCGAAGTTGGGTTAGATCGACCAGAAACATTACGAGCCATTGAGTTTCTGCGTAGTACCGTAAGAGTTGGCATTTCTCCTCCTGGAGTCACGACTTACCAAGAAGAAGACACCCGGCGCTTGTTTCAAAGTGGTCAAGTAGCATTTTTACGCAGTTGGCCTTATGCGTGGCCTTTAGCCCAGGCAGAAAATTCGCCAATCCAGGGCAAAATAGCGATTAAACCAATGGTTCACGCTCCTGGTAAGACGGGAGCAGCTTGTTTAGGGGGCTGGGGTTTAGGGATTGCTAAATCTTCTCAACATCCTGAAGAAGCTTGGAAAGCAATTCAGTATTTTACCAGTCGAGAAGCACAGCGCCGATTCATTTTGACAGCAGGCTATGTGCCAAGTCGCCGGGATTTGTTTACAGACCCAGAGATTGTTGCTAAATACCCCCACTATCCGCAGTTATTGGAGGTCGTGGGCAATGCAGTTTTACGTCCGCCGATCGCCCAATATGCTCAGACATCAGATATTTTACAGCGTTATCTCAGCGCCGCGCTATCCGGTCGGATGAATTCTGAAGGAGCAATGCAAGCTGCTGCTGCGGAAACACGCCGACTGCTGGGAGCAGGGGGAGAACAATTAAAAATTAAAAATTAAAAATTAAACAACTTGTGCTTTCTGCCTCCTCTTTGCCAATGCCCAATGCCTTATAACAAATGACAAATTTACATACACTTAGAAGTCGAGAACAACAGACAGCATGGATTTTACTAACACCAGCATTGCTGCTGTTGTTGTTTGTATTTGCCTACCCGATTTTACGAGCATTTTGGTTAAGCGTATTTACGAGAAATCTGGGAACAGAGTTACAACCTGTATTCTCTGGTTTGGAAAATTATGTGCGGATGGCGGGGGATGGTCGTTTCTGGCAGAGTTTGTGGGCGACAACGGTGTTTACAACAGCATCAGTAATCTCAGAACTATTGCTAGGACTGGGAGTTGCGCTAGTTCTCAACCAAGCCTTTTTTGGGCGGGGCATAGTGCGTACAATCGCCATTATCCCTTGGGCTTTGCCTACTTCTCTGATTGGTCTGGCGTGGGCTTGGATTTTTAACGATCAGTTTGGGGTTGTGAACGATATTCTGCGGCGATTGGGGCTGATTGAGACTGGGATTAACTGGTTAGGAGATCCAACGCTGGCGATAATCGCAGTGGTTTTTGCAGATGTTTGGAAAACTACGCCGTTTATCAGCATCCTGTTGCTAGCTGGGTTGCAGTCGATATCACAAGACCTCTATGAGGCTTACTCAGTCGATGGGGCAACTGCTTGGCAAAGCTTCCGCAATATTACCCTGCCACTGCTGCTGCCACAAATCTTAATTGCAGTGCTATTTCGGTTTGCTCAAGCTTTCGGGATTTTCGACTTGATTGCTGTGATGACTGGGGGTGGCCCTGGTGGCGCTACGGAAGTGGTGTCATTGTATATTTATTCTACGGTGATGCGCTACTTGGATTTTGGTTATGGAGCAGCCCTGGTAGTGGTGACATTTTTAATATTGATTGTGGCTGTGGCGATCGCTAGTTTCTTGCTAAATACCGTGCCAAAACATCAGGAGCCATTTAACCCATGAGTGTAACTCCACAAGCAGTTCCAGCGACTCCAAAACGAAAAGGAGAAACCAAGTTTTCTTTTAAAAAAATCTTGCTGCCCATCATAGTTGTATTAATAGTGCTATTTAGCCTAGCGCCAGCCTTATGGCAATTGCTGACCTCGTTTAAAGTGAATGAGGATATTGCCGCGGTTCCTACTGTCTATTTCCCTACACGATTCACTTTCAATCACTACATTGAGTTATTTACTCGTCGCCCATTTTGGCGCTACATCTTCAACAGCGCCTTTGTATCGATTACTTCTACAGCTCTATCTTTAGCGATCGGCGCACCTGCGGCTTATGCCCTCGCACGGTTACGCCCAAGGTGTGAAAGAGTTATCCTCGCCTGCGTTCTAATTGTTACCTTATTTCCTGGAATTCTCTTGTTTTTAGGACTGTTAGAAATTATCCAAGCGCTTAAACTCGGCAACAATTATCTGGCGCTAATTATACCTTATACTGCCATCAATTTGCCGCTAACAATTTTGGTGCTGAGAAGCTTTTTTCAACAATTACCAAAAGATTTGGAAGATTCTGCTAGGGTCGATGGCTACAACACCTTTCAACTACTATGGCAAATCGTGCTGCCCATGACCCTTCCGGCCTTAGTGACTACTGGAATCCTCACCTTTATTTTTGCTTGGAACGAGTTTATTTTCGCTCTCACGTTTATGACTCGTGAAGAATTGAAGACAATTCCCGTTGCTGCGGCTCAGTTGGGTGGTGCGACAGTATTTGAAATTCCCTATGGTGCGATCGCTGCTGCAACTGTTGTGGGCACATTACCCCTGATTTTACTAGTTTTGTTTTTCCAGCGCCGGATTGTCCAAGGTCTTACCGCTGGTGCTGTCAAAGGATAGAAATCAAAATGGCTAAACTCGAACTCACAAATTTGAATAAAACCTATAATCCTAAAGTCATCCCTGTCAAGGACGTTAGTTTAACTGTAGATAACCATGAGTTTCTCACTTTACTTGGCCCTTCTGGCTGTGGCAAATCTACCGTCCTACGCATGATTGCGGGTCTTGAAGAACCGACTCGCGGTCAGATTAAGATTGGGGAGGTGGATGTCACCTATAAACGAGCAGCCGATCGCAACATTGCAATGGTATTTCAAAGCTATGCACTCTATCCTCACATGACGGTGTACGAAAACCTTGCTTCTGGACTCAAGCTGAAAAAAGTACCACCTACAGACATTAAACAGCGAGTGGCAGAAGTGGCAGAAGTTTTAGGATTAGCAGAGTTAATGAACCGTAAGCCTGGACACAGGGCAAACGCATCTAAATATAGTACATGAGTACTAAATAAAGGATAAAGGCAG
>NZ_JBDNJQ010000286.1:0-4369 GCF_051172895.1 Nostoc sp. CALU 1950
CTAAGATCCCCGACTTCTTTAAGAAGTCGGGGATCTTACTTGTTGTTTAATTTAACTAAACTGCTCCCCTGCATCTAAGTTGAACAGCATTTGCAGAGTTTGCATACAACGCCTTCTGGCTTCAACATCTTGCTGCGATCGCAATTGCACCATCGGGTCATGTAAAATTTTATTGACAATTCCCCGCGTTAATGCTTCAATCACCTCTTGGTGTTTATCGGCGAATTCCGAACCCAATCTCGACAAAGCTTTTTCTAATTCTTGTTCGCGGATGGTTTCGACTTTATTTCGCAGACAGCTAATAGTGGTAACAGTTTCTAAACTTCGCCACCAAATATCAAAGGCTTCCACTTCTTCTTCTAAAAGTTTCTCTGCTTCCTGTGCAATCTTCCGACGGCTTTCGTAGTTTTGCGCTACTACTGCCTTCAAATCATCCACATTAAACGCCTGTACATTTTCTAGTTCATTTACATCTGCATGAACATTACGCGGCACAGAAATATCAAATAACATTAGAGAGCGCTGAACTTCTAAAACCATTTCCAATTTGGCACGGTCAAGTATTGGCTCTGTAGCAGAAGTACTTGTAAACACCAAATCACTCTCGGCAATTACTGCCATCATTTCTGATAGTGGATGAATATTGATCGGTTGTTGAGGGAACTGCTTGGCTAATTCTAGGGCGCGATCGCGAGAGCGATTTACAATACTAATTTCCACAGCACCTTTAGAAATTAGGTGTTGCACCAGCAGCCGCGACATTTTACCAGCACCCAGAATTACTACTCGGCAAGCAGCTAAATTTGCTACTTTTATCTGTGCTAACTCCACAGCAGCCGAACTGATAGAGACAGCGCCAGTACCAATACTAGTTTCAGTGCGAACCCGCTTACCAGCTGTTAACGCTTGTTTAAATAATCGATTCAAAATGGTTTTTATACCACTATATTGCTGCCCCAGCTTGTGAGTAGTCTTCACCTGAGCCAGAATTTGACCTTCTCCAAGTACTAGACTATCTAAACCACCGGCCACCCGCATAACGTGCATAACTGCATCATCATGCAACAACATAAATAAATGTTGTCGCAAAGAAAGCACGGGTAATTTACTGTATTCAGCAAGAAACTGCGTTACTTCCCGGATACCTTGGTCTGCTTCACTGGTGACAATGTAAATTTCCAGGCGGTTACAAGTGCTAAGAATTGCAACTTCATCAATATGGGGATAGTTGGCCAGTTGAGCGATCGCACTTTCAATTTGTGGTTCTGGAATGCTCAGTTTTTCCCGGACTTCTACTGGGGCTGTTTTATGGCTTAACCCCACCACTGCTATATTCATTTGCTAAATTGTAGTTACTAGTTGGTAGTTGGCAATCTGGTATTAAGTAAGAATAGGGAATGGGGAACTTTTGTTTATTGGTTGATAGTTTTCCAACCAACCATTAATCACTAACTACTAACTACTAACTACTGTAAAGGTAAAGCATTTTGGTGATGATTTTTCCGTTTTATAGAAACATTTCTTTCCAAATGCTTTACCATTACTTTTACCATTCCCCATTCCCTAAAAATTAGTTCAATTGGAGAACTTTTGGTTCACCAAACAAGTGAATTGTATCAACAAATCGAGCAGTTTTCGATTGGTTAGAAATTACCAAGCTTTGAGTTCTTGCCCCGTCTTTGAAGAAACGTACACCTTGCATGAGATTACCACTGGTAATGCCGCTAGCCGCGAACAGAATAGTTTTACCAGATGCCAGTTCATGAGCATCATAGACCTTATCGGGGTCATTAATATTCATAGACTTTAAGCGATCGATGTTGGCTTCTCTGCTTTCTCCAATCAGACCTGTTTTGACTACAGCTGGATCGTAGATCAGTTGACCTTGGAAGTGTCCACCCAAAGCACGCATTGCTGCTGCTGAGATTACGCCTTCAGGAGCCGCACCGATACCCATCAACGCGTGGATATTAGTTCCAGCAAAACCACAGCTTATAGCTGCACCCACATCACCATCTGAAATTAGGGCGACTCTCGCTCCAGCCTCACGGATTTCCTTAATTAAATCGTTGTGGCGTTCGCGCTTCATGACTACGACCACAAGTTCTTCAATACTCCGATCTAGACACTCAGAAAGAATCTTGAGGTTTTCTGTTGCTGACTTGTTGATGTCTACCTTGCCCTTAGCTGCGGGGGGTGCTGCTAACTTCTTCATGTAAAAGTCAGGAGCAGCAAATAATCCACCCTTTTCAGAAATTGCCAAGACAGCCATCGAACCAGGTTGTCCATAAGCTACCAAGTTGGTACCTTCACAGGGGTCAACAGCGATATCAATTTCAATTAATTCATCAGGGTTACAGACACTTTCGGCATCTGGTTGGGTACAGATACCAACTTCTTCCCCGATGTATAGCATAGGCGCGTCGTCACGTTCGCCTTCCCCAATCACAATGCGACCGCGCATGTGGATTTTATTCATCCGCTCCCGCATAGCTTCCACAGCTACCTGGTCAGCGATGTTTTTTTCGCCTTTGCCCATCCACTTTGCAGATGCGATCGCGGCTTGCTCTACTACTTCAATAATCTCTAAACCAAGTGTATTTTCCACAGAGTTTGCCCTCTCAGCTGCTTGAATTTGCGTCGTTTTATCTGCCTATTTCAGTTTTCAAGTCTACCAAAGGGCGGATACACGTGGAAGAAAGTTAAGTTTTACTGCTAACTCGTTAGAAAAGTGCCAGTTAAGACATCCTAATTTTTCACTCCTACAACTCCAGTATAAAACCTGTTTAAAAGTTACTAAGTTAAGAACTGGTACAAATATTTAGCAGTGTATATCCATAATGTTGCTTTTATTCAGGTCTATCTTTAGGTATAAAATAACAAAGAAGAAAGCTAGTAGATTCACTAAAAACTGAAAAACGATGCACAAAGTAAACATCTTGTCAAACTAAGAGGTTAATCGTGTTTATCGACTACATCACTCTAATGTTAATCAATATGGTAGCTGGGTTATTTCTACTGGCTGACTATGTATATCGTGGTATAGATAGCTCTAATCAAAGGCAGTGGATTCCCGGTTTCGGAATTACAGGTGCGATCGCACTCACAACTGGTTTACACATGAGTTTTACCTGGCCTGTTACCGGTAGCTTTAACATTGCCTTCGGTGAAACAAGTGTTCTTTTTGGAATCTTGTTTGTGGCAGCTGCGATCGCCCTAGCTCAAAATTGGGATTTATTGACAATAGCAGTTTACGGCTTTTTTGCTGGCGTAGTTGCGATCGTAGTCGGTATCCGCATCATCAACTTGAATTTGACACGCCAACCGCTCTTATCGGGAATCGGCTTTATTTTAACTGGCTTAGGTGGTGTTTTTGCAGCGCCAACTCTCTATTGGAAAACCAACCGAACTTGGCGGCTAATTGGCGTAGCAGTGCTGATAGTTGCCGCTCTAATTTGGGCATTGACTGGATATTTGGCTTACTGGAATCATTTAGAGAGTTTCCAAAAGTGGGTTCCGGCGCCGATGCGATAAGCAATACCAGCAATAATCTAGGCTAGTAGAAACATAGTTAAAATCTTGCTTAAGAAAATAATGCTGGACTTTCTTAATCCCCTTTGAAATGCTATCCAGAGTAAGTTAAAGCTATCGTAAAACTAGCTTTACACACTGCATTCGTGGTAAAATGCTGCTGTCGTTGAAAAGTGTAAATGTTTACTGATCTCTATCAATCTTTGAAATTTGAGAACAATCTCCAAAATATTTAAATTGGATATCAACATATATGACAATCAATACTATGGATTTATTTCAAGGTCATAAAACAAAGATTGATTTCAACCCCCATATTAGAGAAGAATACGAAAAGCGAGTAGTATCGCAAGATAGATTGCTTGATATTGGTGGAAGAAATAGCTATTCATTAAGTCGTAAGAGAATCAATTTATTGAATCAAAATCCCAATAACATTATCGTATCTACTGATATTATTGCCGAATATAAACCAGACCTTATAGATGATATTGCTAATACTAAAATAGAGCCTAATTCTTTTAGTGGTATTTATTGCAATGCTATATTAGAACATGTTGAAGAATATTGGAAAGCAATAGATAATATTTATAATATTTTAGAAGAAAAAGGAGAAGCATTTTTTTATGTACCATTTTTTTGGGGTTTTCACGATCAAATGGACTATCACAGATTTACTTTTGCTGAAGTTGGAAGAATGTTGGAAAAATTTCCTGAAGTAAAAATATTTTCTCCTGGAGAAGGTCAGGGATTTGGTTTTGTCTTTTGGTATATTTTAACAATAACTAATATCAGAATATTTCCTAAATTGTTTAAATTTTTAAGCAAAATAACAAAT
>NZ_JBDNJQ010000287.1:0-4359 GCF_051172895.1 Nostoc sp. CALU 1950
AATCGCCGTCTCTACAAAGGACTGATTATTGTAGAGACGGCGATTCATCGCGTCTTTTGTCTTAACCGAACAGTATTGGGAGTGGTGGAGCAGAGAGCAATATCTATAATTTATCGAGTAGGTATAAATAGGACTCATGAATGACTATTAAAGACTCATTCACGAGTCTTTGAGCTTCGTCGATGAACCTCAGAGCTTTGTCGGTAAAGCTCAGAACTTCGTCGGTGAGTTTTTGAACTCCATTAATGAGGCTCAGAACTCGACTTTTTTACCTCTTGCTTTATGCCCCATACCAATTTAGGAAAAATTACCCTGCATAAGGGTTGCCAATTCTATCCACAGAGACGTTGGAGGAGAATGGCAGACGACCTGGATTTAAGCGTGGTTCGGCTGCATAACCAACAGGAACAACAACAGCGATCGCTAAATCTGGATTATCCCCAGCCCCAATGACTTGCTTTACCTGATCCTCAACCCAACCGTTCATAAAACAAGTGGATAATCCCAGACTTTCTGCTGCTAACACCAAATGGGTAGCGGCAATGATGGCATCTTTGATGGCATATTCGCGTCGCTTGTCGCCTAGCCCAGCTTGAAATTGCGGGATGGCGGCTTTGAAATAGTTTACCGTGCCTTCATTCCATGCTCCAGTTTCGGCAGCTTGCTCTAGAATTGGGGTTAAGTTTTCTTCACCCGCATTAGGATCGGCGGCAAACACAAAGGTTACAGGTGCTTGGACAATTTGCTGTTGATTCCACGATGCTGCTGCTAGTGCGGCCTTTTGTGCGTCATCTTGCACAAGAACAATTTGCCATGACTGGATATTAAAGCTGCTGGGCGCTGCCACAGTCAACTCCACTAGTTGCTTGAGTAGTTCTGGGGCGATGGGGTCTGTTTTAAAAGTTTTGATGGAACGACGTTTAGCGATCGCACTCGGTACATCTAAAGGTTGGGTTTGGGTGATAGGACTCATGAGATTCTCCTGATAGTTGAGTGATGACCAAATAATTCGTAATTCCTAATTAGGATACAAGCCAATATATTTATTCATAAAACAAAAATAAAAATTATTTCTTGTTTCAGAACAAACAACTTGCCTACACCCATATAAGGCACAGCCATAAAGTCATAATTACGAATTACGAATTACGAATTACGCCTTAGCTACAGGCTCACTAGCAGCCGACCAAAATGGGTAATCTGTATATCCCTTTTCATCGCCACCATAAAAGGTTGCTTCATTAGGTTCATTTAGTGGCGCATTTAAAGCCAAGCGTCGGGGTAAATCAGGATTTGATATAAATAATGTGCCAAAGGCAACTAAATCTGCTGCTTTGTTTGCCAGTACAGCATCGCCTTTTTCACGGGTATAACCACCATTGACGATGAGTGTACCTGTAAAGCGATCGCGGATATGACTAGTGGGTACAATTACTCCGCCATGTCTAATATCTGCTTCTGTGGCTTCATAAAGATGCAGATATGCCAAATTAAACTGGTTCAATGCTTGAGCAGCATAACCGAATGTCTCCAGGGGATTGGAATCACCCATATCGTTAAAAGTTCCACTAGGAGAAAAACGTACCCCTACCCGGTTAGAATCCCATACACTAGTTACCGCCTCCGTCACCTCCAACAAGAATCGAGTCCGATTCTCAATGGAACCCCCATATTTATCTGTACGTTGATTGGTGCGATCGCGGAGAAACTGATCTATTAAATAACCATTAGCTGAGTGAATTTCTACCCCATCAAACCCAGCTGCTAGGGCATTTGCTGCTCCCTGACGGTACTGTTCTACTATCTGGGGTATTTCTGAAGTTTCTAAAGCACGGGGAGTTACAAAGGGTTTTGGCCCTTCATAGGTTGCAGCCTCACCTTTCGCAGCGATCGCAGAAGGCGCCACAGGTAAAGCTCCATTCGGTTGTAAGTCTGGGTGAGAAATTCTGCCTACATGCCATAGTTGCAGAAAAATTCTTCCTCCCTCCTGATGTACGGCATCAGTTACTAACTTCCATCCTTCCACCTGTTCTGATGAATGAATTCCTGGTGTAGCGGGATAGCCCTGTCCTTCAGGAGTTACCTGGGTTGCTTCCGCAATAATCAGTCCCGCGGAAGCACGTTGAGTGTAGTAAGTAGCATTAATTTGGTGTGGTACGTTTCCTTGGCTTGCCCTGTTTCGGGTTAAGGGTGCCATCACTATCCGATTAGGTAATTCCAGATTTCCTAATTGGTAAGAAGAAAATAAGTTGATATCAGTTGTCATGGGTTATATCTCCAAATTATTTTTATTCATTGAGAATTGGGCATAGTTATTCCCCAGTCCCCAGTCCCTAGTAATACCAATTTGAAAAAAGAATGCGACAAGTAGACCATTTGTAGAGACGCGATTCATCGCGTCTTTACCCAAGGATGTGTTGCAATCATTAATTTAATTGGTATAACTAAACAATCGACCGAATAACACCACCATCTACCCGCAAAGCTGCACCATTTGTTGCTGATGCTACGGGACTAGAAAGGTAAACTACGATCGCTGCTACTTCTTCATTAGTTGCAAAGCGTTTGATTAAGGAACTTGGACGCACATTTTGAAAAAACTCAGCCTCAACTTCCGTTGGACTAATCCCACGTTCCTGCGCCAGGTTGACAATAAACTCTTCAACGCCCTCTGAGCGGGTTGGCCCTGGTAGGACTGAGTTTACCGTGACTCCAGTCCCGATTGTCATTTCTGCTAGACCTCGCGCAATGGCTAGCTGCGCTGTCTTAGTTGTGCCATAGTGAATCATTTCTACTGGGATCTGAATAGCAGATTCACTGGAGATAAAAATTATCCGCCCCCAGTTTTGCTCTAGCTGCTTTCGCAGATATTGCCGACTCAAACGGACTCCACTGAGGACGTTAACCTCAAATATATTTAACCAGTCTTCATCAGTAATATCAAAGAAGGTTTTTGGCTCATAAATACCAACATTGTTTATGAGGATATCAACGTGGGGAACCTCTTGAAAGAGTTTCTCTACCCCTGATGCAGTGGCTGCGTCAGCAACAACACCAGAAACTTTCGCGTCGGGTATACTTTGCTTAATTTTAGCGATCGCTTGGGTTACTCTTTCTTCAGACCGACCGTTGACAATTACTGATGCACCCTCTTGAGCTAGCTCAAGAGCGATCGCAAAACCAATACCTGCGGTTGAGCCACTCACCAGTGCGGATTTACCCTGTAATTTCAAGTCCATTTCGCTCTTTCCCCGTTAGTTGAAACAGAATGATCTGGGACTGGGGACTGGGGACTGGGGACTAGTACAGCACGGCGGAAATAAACCACCCATTCCCAATCAACAAAACCCTTACGCTGTCTTCATTTTTAATTTTTAATTCCGCCTTGCGGTACTAGGTACTAGAGACTGGGGACTTTGACAAGGAGAAAAGTCTGAGCGCCGACTTCCGGCGCTCGTAACTTTGGAGGGAGAAAGGGAACAAAAAATATTGAAGAAGTCTCTCCCTAATCCCCCAGTCCCCAATCCCCAGTCCCCAATCCCCTCCACTTAAATTAAAGATGCTGTGCTAAGGTCTTATTCAAGGTAGTTTTTGGGACTGCCCCTACGACAGTATCGACCTGGCGACCACCCTTAAAAACCATCAGCGTCGGAATGCTGCGAATTCCATAATGGCTGGCGACAGTAGGATTTTGATCTGTGTTCAGCTTCACAAATTTTACCTGTCCTTCGTATTCAGCAGCAACTTCATCGACGACTGGGCCCACCATCCGGCAAGGGCCGCACCACGGTGCCCAAAAGTCCACTAATACCGGAATTTCACTTTCCAAAACTTCTTGCTTGAATGTGGCTTCTGTGACGTTTGTAATGGATGACATAAATTGCCTTCCTAGTTAATTCTATAATTCGATAATATCGAATAATAAAAATATATGCCACCTGATGAGATAATGCAACTATGAGATTCCTTTATCATCCAGATAGAAAAAATATTTCTTTACCGGGCGTGTTGTATGCATTGGGCGATCCGGTGCGGCTAGAGATTGTGCGGTTGTTGGCGACTGAGGGAGAACAATGCTGTGCGAGATTTGATTTTGCGATCGCTAAGTCTACCATGTCCAATCACTTCAAGATTTTGCGGGAGTCGGGGATGGTCTTTACACGAAAAGAAGGGACACAGCACATTAACATCCTGCGGCGTGAAGATTTAGAGGTACTGTTTCCAGGGTTACTGGATGCGGTATTGAAAGCTGCTCAACCATTGCCTGTTGTCCCTGCGAGTGCTAAACAAACAGCTTCAAGGATCTAGGGCGTGTCATCAATTAGGTAAACTTGAGTAGGTAATGCTTGGGATAAGCCA
>NZ_JBDNJQ010000288.1:0-4338 GCF_051172895.1 Nostoc sp. CALU 1950
GAGATAAATTAGCAAATTTCCAACTGCCACCCTTTGTTATGTATAGTTCGTAAATATTTCCATTATTATCAACATGGGTAAGCTGCTTACTATTAAATACCTGTGAATCATAGCCGGATAAGGAAGTGGAGTTTATAGCACCACCAGTAAAGGTTTGAGCAGAAGCTTGTTGATTTGGTAGGGCAGCAAACGTTATACCAACAACTGATAAAGCTGCAATAGTTGCTGCATTTGCCAAGGAATTTGAATTCAAGTTGAATTGCATAATCGATACCATTTTTGAGGACGCTTTTACTCTATTAGTTCAATTCAACTACGTCGATGAGGATAACTTAAGTAAAGTTAAGGATATTAGGAATAAGAGTATCTTCCCTACTATCTAACTCTAATGTCGTCTTCGGTCAAATAGTTGTAGGCTGTGGATCACAGGGTCTACAGTCTAACGATGAAAATAAATCGGCACGGACGCGCCAAAGTTCTAACGCAGTCAGAGATACAGCTAATTTTCAGTCATGGCTTAGACAATGACCGAGATAAGACTTTGTTCGGTGTCTGCCTGTTTAGTGCCTGTAGAATCCGCGAATGCTGTACCCTGTTCACCCAAGACATCTACACACCCAAGGGCAATGTCAGACCTCGGCTGGTGATTCGGAAGTCAAATACGAAGGGGAAGCTGGCTACTAGGTCAATTCCAGTGATTGAAGACTTACGGCGGTTACTGGTTGAATACTACCCACTGGCCGGAGAGATTTATTTGTTCCCCGGTCGCTGTGATGGAAACATCAGCGAAGACTCAGCCGCTAGAATTTTGAGAGGAGCTTGCAAACAAGCTGGGATAATTAATTGGCGTAAGTATAGCGGTAGCCATTTAAATTAGGACGCAGCTTGCTTGAGAACGATTCCCATAGCATCACGTAAATTATCAGATTTAAGTAACAGCTTGCGAATTCTGCTAGAACAGCAATATGCATTGGCAATGATCGTCATTGTTGAAGAACTCGATAACATCGACTTAGAGACGGCGTTACGTTCTGGTATCCGGGGGATATTGCCCAGTAATAGCACAGAGTCAGAAATTGTCGCGGCTGTGGAAGCGATCGCTTTTGGTTTAGTAGTACTCCACCCAGATGCTATAGAATTACTGTCTATCCGAGAAAAAGTGGTAGCAAATCCTGTACAAACCTTGACACCACGAGAGATAGAGGTTTTAGGAATGCTTGGGTCAGGGTTGGGAAATAAAGCGATGTCTACGACGGGCTACGCCTACGCTAAACAATTACATATTTCTGAGCATACCGTCAAATTTCATCTCTCATCCATTTTTCAAAAGCTCAGTGTCTCCAGCCGCACCGAGGCTGTTGCTGTGGGTGTGCGACTCGGCTTGATTATGCTTTGATCTGAGTCATTTCCGTGTCAGCCCTAATGATAAGTATTCAACCAGACTTAATATAAGAATCCGCTTTGATTTCTGAACTAATTTGCGTGGTGCGCGTTCGCGGAGCGTGTCGCAGACAAGCGCAGCGCAAGCGCGATAGGCAGGCAATAGGCAATCTTGCTACAGTCAAGAAGGCTTCTTAGTTGTACTGAGTTTTTTCAGAAATCAAATATGACTCCTAAATTCTTTTTAATAAATCAAATGATGACATACAGCCTCCAATGAGGTCATGGTGTACATATCACATTTGATTCATCACTTATATGAACATCTTAATGCTATCTTCCACCTTTCCCTACCCAGCAACGCGCGGGGGAACCCAAGTCAGGACATTTAATTTACTTAAGTACTTAAGTCAACGCCATACTGTTACCCTTGCTACTCAACGCGAGGGCGATGTTACAGACGCAGAAGTAGCAGGATTACGCGATTGTGTGGATCATCTAGCCATTTTTGAACGCCCGCCAGATTCTCGAACCACCGGAATATTGCAGAAAATACAACGATTTGGTAGATTTTTGCAACAGGGAACACCGCCAAGCGTACTCAATCGCTACTCAGCTGAGATGCAAACCTGGGTTGATAACTGGGTGGAAGCGGAAAAATGTGATGTGATTACCTGCGAACATAGCGTCAATGAAATTTATGTGCAGCCACATTTTCAGAAACAGCTAAAAACCATAGTTAATGTTCATAGTTCTGTTTACGCTACCTGTCGTAACCAATTAGCAACCGGCATTTCGGAAAATTCCCTCCGAGACAAAATTAATCTGCCACTTTTGCGTCGTTATGAGCAAAACTACTGTGCTAAATTTTCGGCAATTGTCGCGACAACAGAAGAAGATAAAATTCAACTACAAGAATTTAACCCCAATAGTGAGATTACAGTTATTCCCAATGGCGTAGATTTAGTTTCTTTCCCCAAGCGCACCAAAGATCCCGGAGGACATCGCTTAATTTTTATCGGTGCAATGGATAATTTAGCAAACATTGATGCTGTCTGCTTTTTCAGCAACGAAGTTTTGCCAGAAATCCAAAAATTGTATCCCGATACAACTTTCGATATTGTCGGTTCTCATCCGGTGCCAGAAGTTTTAGTACTTAATAAAAAACCAGGAATTAATGTGCTGGGGCGTGTACCTTCGATGGCAGAATATTTACATCAAGCCACCATCTGTGTTGTATCCATGCGGACTGGGTTTGGCATTAAAAATAAAACTTTAGAGGCAATGGCAGCTGGTATACCTATAGTAGCTAGCGATCGCGGTTTAGAAGGATTAGCTGTAGATGGTGCTAGTCATACATTACGGGCATTACGAGCGAATAAACCAGCAGAGTACGTCACCGCTATTAGTCAACTCTTTGATCGTCCACATCTGCGTACAGAATTGTCTCACAACGGCAGAGAACTAGTAGAAACAGAATTCACTTGGGATATTGCAGGTAAAAGCTATGAACAAGTTTGTCTTGGGAGAGAGTAATACTAATTCGTAATTAGCACATACATAAAAATGCTTGGTCTAATAAAGATCCCACCACTAACTTTAGATAAATTCTAATTGTTCTATCTTATCGATGTGGGACAAATATCTGTAGAGACGTTGCAATGCAAAGTCTCTACATCTGTCATGCAAATTATCTTATCTAAATCGTATTGGTTGTTAGTTAGCTGGTAAATAAGCACGTCAATTATTGTCAAACCTAGTCGAACAACCTAACACAAGTAATTTCTTCTGCTTACACTTCTTCTTGTTCTTGAGAGTAATCAAATAATTATCAACGTAGCGAAAAGCCGCTGCACCGTCGTAATCAGCAATGGCTATAGCTTGCAAGAAAACTTTTGAGGGAATTTCAAACCCTAAAAATTTTTCTGTTAGAGTTAATAAATCTTCATCTGTGGCAGGAAAAGTAGTTTCTTCTGTCCCTTCCGAATCATAAAATATATCTTCAATTAATGTTTTATACACTTTGTACCTCCCCAAAAGCATAAGATGCAAAGCCTGTGATAAAGTTTAGCTGCTGATCGCGAGTTTGTAAGTTAACTGGGAGTTCAGTACCAGGACATCCTATCTCCCGTAAAATCTCTAAACAATAAGTACTGAGTTGAGTGTATGGAGCCTGCTCCAATTCTTGAGCTACTTCTAGAGCCATCTCCAGATTGACTTGGATAACCGTCTTTACAGGGTTGGTCATAAACACGCCCTCATAAACTGGATGCTCTCAGTTTTGATCACAAGGACAAATAGCGTAACGGTGTTTTTGCGGAATTTATGAAGAAGGGAAATTAAAATATCAGCGCATTTGCGGTAATGTATCGGAAGTTATGCAAACTAGGCTGAAAGCTAGACAATTTTGATCTAAGTGCGAACCTTACCTTAATACGTATAATTATGTAAAAATAGTAATAAATCTTACTATAGCCTTATAAATATTGCTGTGCCCCTACAGCATGGTCTATTCAATACTTTTTGCTTAAAGGGGAAAGAGTTTTAATTTACCTTTACCCTTGCCCTTTAACCTTTACCCAGACGAAAAGAGAGATTCTCGGGTTTATCCGAAAAGTATTGATGGTCTATTTACTATTAATGGATACTTTAAAAAAGTAAAACAACCTATTCTCTTTACTTCAAATCACAATGAATTTGTAGTGTAGTTTGAGTCGATGGCGGGTGTTATCTCGCGCACCTCTCAGTTAAATCTGGGCGTGCGACTTTCACCGCACCCAGCTTTCGATGTTCTTAGCTTGCGCTTTTGCTCATGTGTTTGTAATCGTGGCAACTCACATGAATTGCTTCAAGATTATTTCTTTTCCAGTTGGCGTGATTTCCATCGATGTGATGCAGGTGAACCAGGGTAAGCGCATCTAATTTTGTAGTGAATAATACAGATTATTTTGCACAATT
>NZ_JBDNJQ010000289.1:0-4209 GCF_051172895.1 Nostoc sp. CALU 1950
TTATAAAATAAAACAATTTATCTATTTTCCTCAAGCCAAGACACAGCAAAGCTTTTACAAGTTTTTAACTAACATTAAAAATCAGATAAATATCCCACTATATTAGTACTAGTAGTGTGACTAAAAATAATTCAATTTATTGATGCTGCCTCAACTTGACCTTAATCTAAGATGTTGACGCGTTTTATGTTGTCGGTCATGCGGCACCATCTTGCTTTGCAGGTTGTTCTATCCAAAGTGCGAGTGCTTGTTCGAGAGCCTCACTTTGGTTTACATCTCGTTCAGCACATGTCGCCTTGAATTTTCGATACAAGGGAACTGGCACATGACCGCTTAACTGCCTATAATCTTCACTCCGTCGTCTATCAACCATCGAATCTACTGAGTTCATGTAAATCTATTCTCCTACACAATATCTAATTATTTTACTATCTGTCTTTCGTGTTGACACAATGTCGTGACATTGCTATATTGGCAGACATAAGGCAAAAGCGCCAGCGAGAGACAAGATACACATATTCTTGGCGACTTCAGCCTGCAAATTTATTTTGAGGAGGATTTATGCGAGTAACAATCAGGCAATCTCTACACCCATTTATCAGCAATAAAGCGCAAGAATTAGGCATTAATGACCATGCAGAGGTAGTTAACTTCCTTTTACTCCAGATTTTGCAAAATTCGATGCTGTCACAGGCTCCCACAAGGGGGAGCCAAGATACTCAGTAGTGTTTCACAGAATGTTTCATGAAACTGTTTCAACGGTTGCATCAATGTTTCAGCCTCACTTACCACCGTGAAACGCCACTTACACTCGCCAGAAACATGAAACATGAAACATGAAACGTTAGTTGATAACGACTACTTTTGCTTGTGACAGTGACGATAAAAAGTTGAGGGTAAAACGATATGTCAAGACCTAAAAAACAACCAACATCTATAAGCACGAACGCACCCAACACAAACGAGACTGAAACTCTTGAAAGTATTACATCCATGCCATCAAAAAAGGTAATTCATTTGATGCTAGATGCTGGACGCTCCAGTATTAAATATCAGGCTTTCGTTAATAACGAAACTGGCACAACACCAGTGATGAAGACTGAATCTTTAGTGTGTTGTGTGCCATCAGTACCATTTGGAGAATTAGGAGCTTTCAGCCTAAGCCGAGGCAAAGATGAAAACAACAAAGATGTTGTAGAGCATTGGGTTGTAGGCTCCTCAGCCAGACTGCAAGGTAAAGAGTACATAGCGATGAGTGATTCCGAGAATTACAAAGTACACTACTTCCCCATCCTTGCACTAGGCGCAATCGCATCTCTGCCGAATCTACTTGAGTTGTCCACGGGTACAAGCGCCAAGCGTAGAACCTTGCATATTCGTTTATCAACCCTCTCGCTAGCTTCCCCATTAGAACTAAAAAAAGCCATTGAACAATGCAAGTGGATAGCGGTAGATGGTGTTAGATATCGTCTGTGCTTCTCAAAACTTGGCTTTCTGGGATTTCCAGAGGGATATGGCGCGTCACTTTGGGCAAGCGAACGCTTTGACGATAAACAATTCCATACTTTTGATATTGGATATGGGACAGCCACAATCAGCGAATACAGTAATCTCGGCAAATTACCAAAACGGGTAACTTGTAGTCCGAATGGTGGCGGTGGTGTTGCCACACTAATCAAAGAATTCTCCAGAGCTTTGAGCAACACCGATTCTTCTAAAATGATTCGCCCCTCCCAACTCCGCGAGATTTTAGAAACTGCAACCGTTGGTGATAACGGCATAAGTGCGATTGCACCTGATGGCGAAGACATTGGGACTGAGTTAGAGAACGCGATTCATTCATGGATGAAAGATTCTCCCTTGGCTTATGCCCTAGATGACGTATCCGTAAAAGCCAGACGCAGCAAAGTAACTTTGTGTGGCGGTGCGTTTGCGATCGCGCCTGTGCAGATGTTGATCAAAGAAAGATTACTTAAATCTTGTATTCCAGAAAGTAATTTGTTGATCCCCGAAAATCCGGGAACCGTTGCTTTATCAGAAATGAAAAAACTTTACTTAGGAGAAACGACCGATGTTAACCAAGCGGCTTAATTACAACGTTCCTCAAGACTTGACTCCAGCCATCAGAATGCTTGCAGAAATGGATGGCACGACCCCCGCTTACTGGCTGAGGAAAGCTTTAGAGAAAGTAGTAAATGAAAGGTTCTCTGTCAATAACAATCATCAAATTAACTTAGGGAATTTGGAGGCGATAAGAGGTGAATAATATGATGATGTGCAATGTTAGCACAGAAGAAATAGTAATCATTCTGGCTGGTGTTGAGCAAACTTTAAGATTGATTCAAGCTACTCCCGAATATAGAAGACTGCAAACATCAGAGCATTTTACTACATCAAATGACTTGGTTTTGAATGATGCCATTCAATCAATTTCTGAGGTTTTAGATGGCATTGAAAAAATACAACTCGCTAACAGTTCTGATGAGTAATAATTGTGCGAACGCTTGCCCGGTCAAGAAAAGCGTTCGTACAAACGAGCATCAGGCATTCAATCGGTACACACATTAAGGATAGCAAAATGGCGCACCCCGTAGGATATTACTCCCTCTCTCACGACAACGCACTCATTAAAGATATGTGTGAGACATGGGGCGAAGGACTAGAGAAGATGAGCGAATCAGACACGCTCTGGTTAATTGCACGTGTAGCCCATCAAGCATGGTTAGAGTGTGAATCTTCTACCGCTCCTAGCAATGAAGCTTCTTCAGTATTGAAACGACTGCATGAGTTAAAGCAATGGGAAAAATTTGCACTGATTAGCGCAATGGTGCAGTGAGATGTACAAGAAGCAATTGTATTTAGCCTTGGCTGGTGTCGGGGTCTGCCTCTTGCCTGTAATCATCCCTTTAGTACCCAAGTTGGGGGCTTATGCAGAAGCCGAGAGATTAAAAGCCACCGAAGGATTAGAGCGTAAACGCATAGAAGAACGGGCTAAAACCAGTGATGCCTTATATGAGGCGGGAGTCATGCCCACAACTCGAAAACTAAGAATCACGAATTATTTTGACAGCAGTAAACGCAATCCCAGACCAGACCCAACCCTTTATCAAGATGATGAGATTGTTGATGTGTTTGATGCTTCTGGGCGCTGCATAGGTCGGATTGAAGAAGGAATTTGGAAGTGGAAGCACAAAGCCAAAGAGATTTGTAAAAGCGTTCAAAATATCAAATCAGTAAGGAGGAAGTGATGGCGTTAGGTTCATCAAGTGCAGAAAGTAATAGCACTGGTAACAGTGATGGTAAACCCAAAGGTAAGAAGCGAACGCTTGGTGAAATCATCGATTTTTGCGCCAAGGCTGTTGTGATGATTGTTGGCTTACCCATTAGGGCAGCCGCCGCTATAGTTAATCAGTTTGTTGCTAACGGTGGCGCGGGTCGTGCTTTGGTAGGTGGGATTTTATTTATCGGTGGTTCCATAATCAGTGCTGATTCAACTTGGCAATTAATCTTTACTGGCCCCCCAGTTTGTCCTTGGTTTGAGCCAACTTGGAATTGGCTAAATGTGCCATTTGCACTGTTCAATCCTTTGTTTTACTTGGCATTTATGGTTTCTGTAGGTGTTCAGGTAATTGAAGCCCATGCCTTACGCGGTAAAAACCCAGATTCAGCTAGGCGGGAACTTCAAGACCACATGGTTTATGAGCTTGAAACCAAGCCTAGTGGCAAGATTGACCTTGTTGGTGAACTTTGGAAGGATTATAAGACCGCAGGCACACGCGATCGCTCTAGTGCTGGGCTAGTTGTGATTGCGGTTTGGGTGTTCGATATTGTCACCACCTTTGCGGCTCGTAACCCATTTGAATTTACAGCCCCATTCATGATTTTGGGTTGCATCTTGTTTAATATCGGCACAATGATGGCAGGTGAAATTGGGTTTGCCATCTGGCGCTTGACCAAAGATTAAAGCTCGTGCCGCTCAACAACTCTCTACATTGAGCGGCACTCACTACTTAACAGGGCATTTGTTTTATGCAAAGTAACAATATCCCAAAAATTACAACCAAAGAAACGGAACACTTACGCGAATCATATCCGGCCTTATCCCATTTGGAGGCAGGAAATGTTTCTGAATGGTTGCAAGAGCGCAAGGATCAATTATTTGAAATGGCACGGGCATCTGAGAATGAAGCAGACATGACCCGTGTACTT